>JBLING010000190.1:0-5628 GCA_047639155.1 bacterium | reverse complement strand
AGTGTAAATCCTTGTGCTGCAATAGATGTTATAGGTCACGAATTTGGACATGGAATTGCGGACGAAAATGCTGGATTGGTTTATTCCGGCGAATCGTGCATGCTGCATGAATCGTTTGCAGATATCAGCGGTAGTGTTTTAGAATATTACGAAGACACGAGTAAATCGAATTGGCTATTGGGAGAAGAAGTATGGGTTTCGCGCGGTGGAATCAGAAATATGAAAAACCCTAATGCCATGAGTCATCCTGACACGTATTTAAAGAATTTTTGGAGACGTGGTAGTTGTCACAACAATGGTGAGGTTCAAAACTACTGGTTTTATATGTTGGTTGAAGGTGATACGGGCACCAACGATAACGGTGTAAAGTACGATATCCCTGGATTAGGTCGGGATACGGCTACTCAAATAATCTTCAGAGCGATGTTTTATTACGTAACTCCAAACACTCAATTCGCAGACATGGCCAGCTTTACGCTCAAGGCCACCAAAGACTTATATGGAACATGCGGGAAAGAACTCCAAATGGTTTGGGATGCTTGGAAAGCTGCCGGTATTGTAGACACAACAGTTCAACTCACTAATTTTGATCATGGAATAGTGGCTCCTAGCCTGAGATGTACGTATTTACCTGCAAAACAACGATTCTCATCTATTGGTGATCCAAGTCGTGAAATACTTTGGACGTACAGCTCTGCCGGTGATACGTCTACTCAACTGTCCTTCGAAAAGTCGTTTACTGATTTTGGTACTCTGAACGTGATGTTACGTACAGAAGTGTGTAAAAAGGTTTTTTACGATACGCTAGACTTCAGGCTAAATGCGCAGCCAGAAGCTGATTTTACACCGAGTCAAACTGAATTCTGTAAAGGGTTTAAGGATACTTTAATTGCAAAGAATACTACCGTTAACCCAGACAAAAATCAAACGCTGTATCACACTTGGGATATTGAACCGTATGACATACATACAAATACAACCGATTTGTCCCTACCGCTTACAGATCTTCAATACTATTTCAGTATTGAACTGACTTCCTTTTACAAAACTGGATGTCAGTCTAAAAAGAAAATCTTCATTTCCCCTGTAGAAGTGTCTAAGGCAAGTTTTACGGCTAAATCCGTCTGCCAGTCTAAAGATATCCTCCTTACAAATAACTCGGATACAACACGACCGGTTACCTTTAATTGGACTGTTACGGGTGACAAAATGTCGACCCCTCTAACCTATACGGACTATGAACCAACGATAAATTTGGACATTGTTCAGCAAGTCTATTTAAAACTTACAGCTACGGATGTGGGTACTAAATGTCAATCAGTTCAATATGACACAATAGAAATATATCCTAACCCAAAACCAACGTTCACTTACAGCAATGCATGTTATGGCGATACAGTAATTTTTATAAATACAACCAACCATCCAACATCAATTACTTGGTTTAAATGGGATTTTGGATTCTTCCGTCCCTTTAATAAGGATACAACTTTTAACATTGCCACTAAATCGGAACCTATGATTGCCGGACTTGAAGTCCGAGATGACAATGGTTGTAAGGTTATTGCGCATGATACAGTAGAAATTGAGGAAACCTTTGCCTCATTTGTAGTCGATACATTTTGCCTTAATGATATCAAACCATTACGAAACACGTCTGTCGGAACCGGATTAACATACACTTGGGATTTTGGCAATGGGACCATGAGCGCCGATACAAACGGATTAGGCCTTTATACAGCTTCTGGAGACTATGATGTTGTTTTATCGGTAGCAAGTGCCTATTGTTCAGCATCTGTCAAGAACACCATAGCTGTTTTAGAAGCGCCGAAATCGAACTTCAACGTAGACGGCATTTGTATTGGCGATAGCTCAATTTTCAGTAACAAATCAGAAGTTGGGTTACAACAAGTCACCCAAACTTGGCTTTTTGGCGATGGTGATACGTCAAATAATTCCAGTCCGCATCATAAATATGATATTAATGCTACAACGTCATATTACACCTCTTTAATTGTGCGAAGTGCTAATGGATGTTCTGACAGAAAGAACCAAATGATTACGATTCACGCGTTACCACATTGTGGTTTTGATTTTGGTTATACGTGGCCAAACAGAGATGTAGTCTTTAATGCCGACAGTTCAAATTACAAAAATTACACTTGGTACTTTGGAGATGGAGACTCTTCAACGGTTGTAAACCCTACCCACAACTTCAGTACTGCCGATAGTTTTGAGGTACGATTGCTAGTAACCAACAGTGCAGGATGTGCGTGCAGTGAGACACAGAAAATACGTGGAGCCAACTTGTCTATTAACGATTTAGACATTTCAAACATTACGCTATATCCAAATCCAAATGAAGGTACGTTTATCATTCAAAGTGATTTGATAGGAGATATTCAGATACGGATGGTCGATATCTATGGACGATTGGTTTATAAAACTTCTATCAAAAGCGATGGCCTGTTACAAGTGAAGAGTCCAATTCATACGCCTGGAGTCTATATGATCCAAATCACACATGACAACAGTACTTATACCGTTCCGATGTTGATTGAGTGATTGAGTCATTGAATGTCTGAATTATTGAATAATTGAATGTTGAAAAGATGAATGGTAATATGCCTTCTTTTAAAAATACATTATCCGACATCGTTTAAGTAATTAGTGGTGAAGTATTGTTGGTATTTCACGGGACATATTTGACTCAATTTTCAATAGTCGCCTATCAATATAAATACGCTCTTAAATTTTGGTTTTACATGTATCCTAAGTGGGTGTTGATGGCGAATATTACCCTGTCAATTGTTGGTATAATAGCTGTGATCTTATATTGGCGAAAAACCTTATCGATGAAACAATTCCTATCGACGGAACTATTGAATTGCTTATTAATTGTATCAATTATATTCATATAAAAAGTCGCCATGCTATTTAGAGATGCTCATTCAAAATTTTACATTCACACCAATACGTCTACCTAATATGAACCCAAGACTAATTATACTTGGGATTGCGATCATATCCTGCAACCAAGTTGCACATACGCATTGAGACACTACACCTGGTTCCGTAATAGACTCTGTCAAGACACCTGATCCCATGAAGCCAATTGTGTCGTAAATGAAAACGATATACTTGAAACATGGCATTCTGTTCTAAAAATCAAGAATGGTACAGAAACTGAATGCCTAGATACGCATCGCATAACATTTAACTGAGACCATAACTTTCACTCTTTTTATAAACCGAGTAACTATAAATCAAACTCTTGAATTTTACGAAATGATGTTATTGAGTTGTACTTAAAAGCACCAGACAACTACAAAATATTGGATATATCTGATTCAACGATGCAAGCTCAATTTCTAGTTGCCCGACCTGACATTGTTGTAATGCATTATAGGAAAGCAGAGAGTATGAAGTAGTGAGTATATACACTTAAGACTAGTTGATATGTCAGATGTTAGACCTATTTAGAATGTCCAATTTCACATTCAACATTTCTAGCGACCTACAGCCACTTCCTCCGCCTAAAGAATGAAACCATTATTATGATTATCACAACCATTATAGACCAGAAACCTAAGTAACCGTATTTCCAATGCAGTTCTGGTAGGATGTCAAAATTCATCCCGTAAATACCCGCAACGAAAGTCATAGGAATGAATATAGTGGCGATTATGGTAAGCACCTGCATGGTTTTGTTCATCTTGTTGCTTTCGCCAGACATGTACAAATCCATTATGCTCGCCAACAAGTCACGATGTGAATCAATAGAATCATTGACTTGAATAATGTGCTCGTAAACATCCCTCAAATAGCGATTTGTAAACGGAGTTACCTGTGCAATATTGTCCTTTTGCAAAGAAGAAATTGCTTCACGTAAAGGTGAAATAGACTTTCTAAACTGGATCAATAGTTTTTTAAGTCTTTGAATTTCTTGAAGTGCAGATTGGTCAGAATTTGTTAATACGCGTTCTTCAATTATCTCTGTCTGCTCACTAAAGTACTCCGCGACAAAAAAGTAATTGTCGACAATAGTATCAACCAAAGCATAGAGTAAATAATCTGGCCCATTCTTGCGAATCGCCCCCTTCCCTTCTTTGATTCGATTTCTTACTGAATCAAACAAATCACCTTCTTGCTCTTGGAACGACAACAACCAATTATCACCAAGTACAAAGCTTACTTGTTCAGCGACGATATCACCGCCATCTGGGCTGATTCCCAGCATTTTAAGCGTTAAGAATACATGGTCGTCATATGCCTCTACATTTGGTCTGTGATTGGTATTGAGGATGTCTTCAAGCAAAAGGTCATGTAACTTAAACTGCTTACCCAAATTAGACATCAACTTGATGTTGTGCAATCCGTCAATGTTTATCCAGCTTACCGTACCTGGAGATTTAAATGGGGAACAGTCAATTTTATCAGTCGCCTTCTTTTGCTCAAATGACTCTAAACTATAATCCATTACAGAGATACTAACTGAGTCAGAATTCTGCTTACCAACGTGAATCAATGTCCCAGGTGGTAATCCTGCCTTTATAGAATATTTATGTGAAAGCTTGCTCATATAGGCTTAACTATTTGCCGGTAAATCCTTCTTATACACTACTGTTCTGTATGGGAATGGTATTTCTACCCCTTCTTTATCGAAACGGTGCTTAACAGACTTATTAATATCGGTGCGCATCTTTGGTGCTAACAAGGCATCAGACGTCCATACATACGCTCTTAGGTTTACACTATACTCGTCAAGCTCTATTAGCCAAACCTCAACTATTGGCTCATCATCCTGAATCATTTCTGTAGTACGGTTATCCATACTCAAGGGATGTTTTTCTGATTCTTCTTGTATGATTCTTATTGCCAAATCTACATCGCTGTCGTAGCTAATTCCGATCTCTATCCATTTGCATATTTTTTCATCTCCAATACTATCGTTCACTATAACGTCGGTGCTAATCACTGAATTAGGAATGATGATTCGCTTATTCTCAAAACTGTTAATCACAGTATGTCGTAAAGTTATGTCTTCGACAACACCGTATTGCAAACTGCCAACTTTTATCATGTCCCCTACTCGAAACGGTCTGAACATCACAATAAAAACACCACTCACAATATTTGAGAAAGCTTCTTGTGCCGCAAATCCAATTAATGCCATCAATATTCCTGCTCCAGCAAACAATGTGATCGCAAAGGCTTTTAAGGCTGGAATAAAAGATATGATAACTCCAAATGACACCAACCATATCATCATGGTTGCGGCATGTTTGAAAAAGCGATAGCGCGTTGCATCTACTTTCAACTTTTTCGACGCAGCAAGAAATGAACGATTCATTGACCACCTCACTACACGAGTAACAATCATCGTTATTACGATGATGCCTATCGTAATTGCTAGAATTTTGAAATTCCCTTTGGTTCCTGCAATGATCTCCATAATTTGCTTTTCGACTTACTTTCTTTATTCTACTGCAATAATACGCACTACGCTTTTCTACATTTTATACGGATAGTATAAAGTATTAAGTATGTGAGTATGAAGACCAAAGATTGTTGATTGGAGATTGTTGATTGGAGATTTTTGGTCGAAGATTGGAGATTGGTACTCAT
>JBLING010000189.1:0-5647 GCA_047639155.1 bacterium | reverse complement strand
ATGAAATCAAACAAGGATTTGTAGCGCTTGAGTTCAATTCCGAGAAACCCATGAAACAAAAGTGGCAGAGTAGCCTTAACACTTCAATTTCTTTTGGAAACAGAATTAAGAACTTAAACATAGAATATATATGGGCTGACATTGATGAAAAAGTCAAATTACCAGGGGTTCAATTTAAATTCGACTATGGTATCGGATTTTATCCCTCGACAAGAACGTCAGTTACTTGGAATGTTGGCGTGCATTTGGCTCGTATAAACTCAAAAATGGGTGTAAACAACCAGGTGTTTGGACACGAGATTGATCGAAACGTATTTGGGTCAAATTTGAATATTAACTATTACGTTTCTCCAAGATTCAGAATAGCGGCAAACCTAAATGTTAGGTTGTTGACCGTACCATCATTCACATTTTATGGATTTCGGAATGGTTGGGAGTTTATTCAAATGAGTAGTATCGATATTGCTGATAGCTATTTCGCGCATGACCAGCTAATTGACATCAGAGGACAGACCTATAATTTTGAGCAAAGTTTCTTAAATACGGGCATCAACTTTAGGGTACTTTATAGTTTATTCTAATCTGATATAATCCGATTTTTCTTCCAATAATATCCCACAAAAAATAACAATACTGGAATCGGTAACAACCACCACCAAACGGACGTGTTACGCTTACTATAGACAATTAAGTCCTTGGACGCCTGAGCCGACTTTGCAATGAAATGGTTATTCTCTTTTGATTTTGCTTTGCTGTCAAGGCCAGAAATATTCTTAACATCAATTGTGGCAATACTAGGCGGTTGATTGTGCATCGATAATGGTTCAGTATAGGGTTGTGGCGGGTACGCAATTGCACCCATAGTGGTAAAGCCACCAGAAACCATAGTGAATGTTTTTTCAAAATCAGAAGTAACTGTGTATCCGTCACCTGGGATAGATTGGGTCCATTCAATTTCTAAACTCTGGTTAAGTTCAAGCTTCCAGGAACTGTCGTAGGTTAGCTTCAAGGTAAGACTGTCCGTCATTTCTATCTCAGAAAAAGTGGTGGTATCCACAGCGGTGATCAACAAAATTTCAACGATATCTGTTGTTGTGTCTTTTGGAATATGAAAAGAAAAAGTAGAGGAGTCAATTGAAACCGTCATGTTAAAATCACCCAATACAAATTGTAGATGAGTCGCATGTTTAGAAGTGTCTATGGGCTGAATGATGGTACCCAGTACAACTTGATTGCTATCCGTAGATACCATTGGTTCTACAATTGTTTCGTTGGAAACACTATCAGCATCAGTTTCTTGCCCTTTTGCTTGAACAGTGGCCCCAAATATAAATCCTCCCACAACTACTTTTTTGATCCACGATGTCCATGGGTTTTGTAACACCGGTAGAGCAATATCTTTTTCAAGCTGCCAATTATAAAACCGGCCACATGTAGACGCACCTGACCGAACTGTATTAAATAGCTGATCGATACGCATTTGAGTGAAATCCTGAACTACCTTATCGCACTTATCACAGTGTCGCCCTTGTTGTTGAGGCGACATTTCGTTCCAATTTTCTGTACAGGGTTCTGGTATATGGATTTTCATGAATCTGACTACAAGTCAAACTTACGATTTTGTGTTTTATTGTTGATGCCCGAATCATCTGCTCAATATCATATTATGCCATTGTGTCTGTAAAATATTAAAAATCAGTCACTTGTGTGGAAGCATTGTCATACAAAGCGACATACTTCTCTATTAAAACAGTTATTCTGTCAGAAAAACATAATCTTCACGTTTTTTGTATACGGCTTGGTATAATGACAACAACATGAACCTAGAAAATTTCACAATAAAGGCGCAAGAAGCCGTTCAAAAAGCACAAGAGCTTGCAGTTGGTGCCGAAAATCAAGCGATCGAAACGGGTCACCTGTTAAAAGGCGTTTTCGTTGTAGATGAAGACGTTGTCGATTATGCAATAAAGAAGGTAAACGCAAATTATAGTCGCATTGAACAAACGCTAAACGCCGTTCTCGGCTCATATTCGAAAGTGAGTGGGGTAACCAAAAACTATATCAGCAATGACGCTAATCGTGTTTTGATAAAAGCGCAAAAGTTCATGAAAGACATGGGCGATGAATTCGTCAGCATAGAACACGTATTTCTGGCGTTGGTAGACGCCAATGATCAAATCGGTAACTTATTGAAAGATGCCGGAATAAAAGTATCAGAAATCAAAAAAGCCTTTGAAGAATTACGAGGCGGAAATAAGGTGAATAGCCAAAGCGCAGAAAATCAGTATAACGCCCTAAAGAAATATGCGAAAGATTTAAACGAACTCGCGAAAAACGGCAAATTAGACCCGGTAATTGGTCGGGATGATGAAATCAGACGACTGCTTCAAATACTATCAAGACGAACCAAAAACAACCCAATTCTTATTGGAGAACCAGGCGTGGGTAAAACTGCTATTGCAGAAGGACTGGCACATAGAATCATTTCGGAAGATGTTCCAGAAAACTTGCGGAGCAAACGGATATTCTCATTGGATATGGGGAGCTTGGTTGCAGGAGCGAAATACAAAGGGGAGTTTGAAGAGAGATTAAAAGCGGTTATCAAAGAAGTAACCGATAGCAACGGAGAACTTGTATTGTTTATTGATGAGATTCATACCCTCGTTGGTGCTGGTGGAAGTGGGGAAGGAGCAATGGACGCTGCAAACATCCTAAAGCCTGCTTTGGCCCGAGGAGAGCTTCGCGCAATTGGGGCAACAACCCTTTCTGAATATCAGAAGTATATTGAAAAAGACAAAGCATTGGCACGTCGTTTCCAGACTATTCTGGTGGATGAGCCAGATACTGCGGATGCCATTTCAATTCTGCGTGGACTAAAAGAAAGGTATGAGGTTCACCACAAAGTACGTATCAAAGATGAAGCAATTATTGCTGCTGTTGAATTATCACAGCGCTATATCTCAGACCGCTTTTTGCCAGACAAGGCCATTGACTTAATTGATGAAGCTGCAGCGAAACTGCGTTTGGAGATTGATTCTGTTCCGGAAGAATTGGATGAATTAGACCGACGAATTCGTCAATTGGAAATCGAACGAGAAGCAATCAAACGTGAGAATGATAAAAAGAAATTAGAATCGCTCAATGAAGAAATTGCCAATTTGAGTGAAGAGCGCGATAGCTTGAAAGCCAAATGGCAAAGCGAGAAAGTCATCGTTGATGGAATTCAAACCTGCAAAAAGAAAATCGAAGACTTACGTCTTGAAGCTGAACAAGCGGAACGTTCTGGGGATTTTGGCAAAGTTGCCGAAATCCGATATGGCAAAATAAAAGAGGTCGAGGACGAACTTAACGGATTGAAAAGCGAGCTTTCCGAAAAGCAGTCTGAATCAAGTCTAGTAAAGGAAGAAGTGAGCAATGAAGACATCGCCGAAGTGGTAAGCCGATGGACTGGAATACCGGTACAAAGTATGTTGCAAAGCGAACGCGAAAAGCTACTCAATTTAGAAGATGAGTTACACAAACGTGTGGTTGGACAAGATGAGGCGATAAACGCAATCTCTGACGCCATTAGACGAAGTCGTGCTGGACTGGCCGATCCTAAGAAACCAATTGGTAGTTTTATTTTCTTAGGGACAACCGGAGTCGGTAAAACAGAATTGGCAAAAGCACTGGCATCATACTTATTCAATAAGGAAGATTCAATGGTGCGGATTGATATGAGTGAGTATCAAGAAAAACACACCGTTTCAAGACTGATAGGAGCCCCTCCAGGATACGTTGGGTATGATGAAGGTGGACAATTGACGGAAGCTGTTCGACGAAAGCCATATTCTGTGATATTGCTGGATGAAATTGAGAAAGCACATCCGGATGTGTTTAATATCCTGTTGCAAGTGCTTGATGACGGTCGATTAACCGACAACAAAGGGCGTACAGCGAACTTTAGGAATACCATCGTTATCATGACGTCAAACATAGGAGCGCACTTAATACAAGAGCGTTTTAGTGAACTGACAGCGGATAACCAAGATGAAATAGAAGCAAAAACAAAACGAGAAGTATTTGATTTACTAAAATCTACAATACGACCTGAGTTTTTGAATCGTATTGATGAGTTAATCATGTTTAAACCACTTGGCCGTTCTGAAATACGCGGCATCGTCGACATTCAATTTGAGATATTGAAAAAAATGTTGGCAGAACAAGGTGTAAACATCTCTGCTTCTCAAGCCGCTTTAGATTGGCTTGGAGAAATTGGGTACGATCCAAGTTTTGGAGCGCGGCCATTGAAAAGAGCAATGCAACGGGAAGTCTTGAACAAGCTTTCCAAAGAGATATTGTCTGGGACAGTTACAAGCTCTGACTCAATCGAGCTCGATATCGATACAAACAAAAAATTTGTGTTTAAGAATGTTTAATTTTCTGTTGTCTTTAGTCTTTAAAACTCTGTCCTTAGTCTAAGACTAAGGACAGTACTAAGAAAATGAAATCAATTTGAAGGAGCTCTTAACCGAAATTAAATCATGCACGTTGTGCAAAGACCACTTGCCGTTGGGTCCAAACCCAGTAGTGTGGGCACATCCGAAGGCGAAAATCGTCATCATAGGTCAAGCGCCGGGAACGCGCGTTCATAAAACGAGTATTCCGTGGAATGACCCAAGCGGTGATCAGCTGCGCAAATGGCTGGATGTCGACAAAGACGTTTTTTACGACAACCCGTTAATTGCCATTGTGCCAATGGGTTTTTGTTATCCGGGTAAAGGAAAGTCCGGCGACTTACCTCCACGTCCAGAGTGTTATGCTGCATGGCATGAGAAACTGTTTGCCATGATGCCAGAAGTCGAATTGGTGTTGTTGATTGGTCTGTATGCTCAGAAACAATATCTGGGAAGCAATGCGAAAAGAACGCTGACTGAGACTGTAGCCAACTACGAGCGGTATTTGCCCAAGTTTTTTGCTATGCCCCATCCATCACCAAGAAATCGGTTTTGGCTTAAAAAGAACGACTGGTTTGAAGATCAGGTCGTGCCCATGTTGCAGGCACGCGTTGCCTCTTATCTCGAGGAATAACCAGATTGCAATGAATCATTTATAAATACGTTACGTCTGTATGCGTTTCGTTCATATGATGTGTTTGGGTCTGGCTTTTTTTGCGGTTTTTAGTTGTAACAAAGTTTCTTCTAAAGTTCAGCTTGATTTGCCAACCGACCTATTTATTCAAACAGATTCGGTTACATCTGATTCAACCTCAAAGATTGACACGCTTGGCTATAACCTTCAACATAAAGGATTGAAAAACTATACCCTAGCATTGGGGAGTATTGAAAGAGAACGGAAGCGTTTTAATGGATGGCCAATCCGGAGTGTTGATTCAACAGCAGGCGAGTCTCTTACGTCCGAAGGGGATTTCATCGAAAGGGCTCTTGTAAATTCTGTGTTTCACTTTTGGTATGGAACGTCATGGGACTTTAATGGGTATACCAAAACGCCAAATAAAGGCACGGTGGCTTGTGGTTATTTTGTAAGTACTACGTTAAAGCACATAGGATTTAATGTGAATCGATACAAGTTGGCCCAACAAAACCCAAGAAATGAAGCCCTCACTATAGCTTGTGGCGATACTTTGTTTGAATTCAATAACATATAT
>JBLING010000188.1:0-5673 GCA_047639155.1 bacterium | reverse complement strand
CGCAGTTGTAGATTGTATAGCCCGGAGTTTTTGTTTGTGAATTTGCATTGGTAAAATCTTCAATGACTTCTCGTAACTACGTAAAAACCCTTTATCATCTTTACCAATAACGGATGCATAAATAATTACCACATCTTCATCCACAACGGGTATTTTGTCCAACATGATTTGAGAGAGCTTCTCAATCCGATTTTCAGAAATGGGAAGTTTGCCAAGTGTTTTTTCAACCCATTTATAGTGACCCGGGTAGCGCAGTGTTTTGTAATCGATACTTGTGATCTTGCTGGCTAACGTAGAAGGCAAATTTGCAGCACCTCCAGAAGTGAAATTGTCTTCATATACAATGCCGTCAATAGTGAGTAAGTTTCTTCCTGAAAGTGCAGGAACTAGAATCCGCTTGTTGTTACGCACAATGATGGCGTCTTTGACATACTCTGTAGCAACTCCAATTGGGCTCCACGTAAATGCATAGTGATGGGGTGCTAAAGCATTTTTAGACAGCGCACCAACTTTCATTTGCATTTTTTGTACGTTTTGATTTCCAAAATCTTGGACGAAACTGTCGTATAGTTTTAATGCCAATATGTTTATGTAACCCGGCGCCAATCCCGTTTGTAAGACAAAACCTGTTTTTGCATTCTTGGCAATTTCAGCAATTTCAGCTGTTTCCTTTACGTACTCCGTTAAATTGGCATAATGTGTATTACAATCTAGGGCCAACTTTGCCATTTTAGGCGCAAAGCTTCCAGGAAGACAGTCAAGCAAAACATCGCATTTCACCAATGCAGTCTTGAGTTTTTCGTCTGACTCAGTCGACATTAAGAATGTCTCGATAAGTGTTGAGGGGCTTCCCTTTTTTATCCATTCCAAACTTTCATCGAGCTGTTCTTGACTGATATCACCAAGAACGATTTTAGCATCTAGCGCATCATTGGTTTCCAACAATAAAGCTGCTGCTCGTCCAATTCCCCCCGCCCCCGCAATAAATATTGTACCGTTAACCATGATGTAATGTTGTTATATAATTTGAAGCGAGCAAGGTATGTGAAATCCAATCCATATAATTAGGATGTTGGGCATCTTTTTAAAGGTTTTATACACACCAAGCTCGTTCGCCTTTTAGAACAGCGATTTATGCATTTGGTTTTTTCTTGTTTTAGGTTCCAAATTCCTCGAGTAAGGGTATCTTCGCCAACCCAACAACAACGCATAGTTTATGAAAATATTTGTAACGGGAGCAGATGGATTGTTAGGCAATAACATGGTCCGTTTGTTACTCGATGCTGGTTATACAGTTAAGGTGTTTATTCAATCTGGGAAAGACCTTGGCTACTTGAAAGGCCTTACTGTTGAAGCGAGTTACGGAGACTTGTTGAACTACCAAGAACTACATGATGCCATGCAGGGAGCTGATGTTGTAATTAACGCTGCTGCTGTAACGGATACTTGGCCTAATACAGGTCATTTGTACTGGAAGGTAAATGTTGACGGGGTTGAAAACGTAATCAAAGCTGTAAAATCTTTAGGTATCAAGAGACTGATACATATTGGAACAGCAAACTCATTCGGACCAGGCGATATTAACCAACCTGGAAATGAATTGGATCCTTTTTCAGGTGAGAAATATGGATTAGATTACATCACATCAAAATACAAAGCCCAAGAAATCATACTAAAAGAAACCAGAGAAAATGGTCTTCCGGCGTTAATTGTAAATCCAACCTTCATGATTGGACCCTATGACGTTAAACCAAGTTCAGGTAAAATGATTATCTCGGTAATAAAGGGTAAGGTGCCTGGTTATTCAACTGGAGGTCGAAACTTCGTTTATGTTAAAGATGTTGCCCAAGCCATCGTTAATTCTGTAGAAAAGGGGCGTATTGGGGAGTGCTATATAGCAGCTGGTGTAAATTTAACGTACCAAGACATGTTCGGTAAAATTGCTGGATTGTTTGATGTGAAGCCACCCACATTGCGTATCCCTAGATTTGCTGTTTTGATTTATGGCGGAATCCTTTCGATAATTGGTAAAATCACAAGGAAAGAGCAGGTTATTAGTTACCCGTTAGCGGTAATTTCTAACGAATTCCACTACTACAGCAATGCAAAAGCTGTTGAGGAATTGGGAATGCCAGAAACAGATATTGAGTTCGCGATTAAAGAAGCGGTCTCTTGGTTCAAAGAAGAAAAGTATTTGTAAGCAAATATGAAGGATTTTTTTAAAGACAAGGTTGTCTGCATCACTGGTTCAAGCCAAGGTATTGGCAAAGCCACAGCACAACTTTTAGGAAGCTACGGCGCACATATTGTTCTTAATGGGCGTAATCCTGAAAAGTTAAAGGCGGCTTACGACGAATTTGTAAGCCAAAAAATTAGTTGCATTCAAGTTGTTGCAGACGTTTCAAAACCTGAAGCCTGTAAAAAATTAATTGAAGCGATCCAAAATCAGTATGGTAGACTTGACGTATTAATTAATAACGCAGGAATCGCCAGCCACGGAAAAATTGAAGAATCAACTCCTGAAAATTGGGAACGTGTTATGAATATTAACACGATGGGTACCATCAACACGACGTATTACGCGATACCACTTTTGAAGAAATCAAAAGGGAGTGTTATTATCATCAGTAGTATGGCCGCCAAGGTGGGCGTTCCAGGTCACGCAGGGTATTCCGTGTCTAAGATGTCCTTAACAGCATATGCAAAAGCATTGCAGGTAGAATTGGAAGGGCAGATTCATTGCGGTTTGATTTATGTCGGATTTACAGCAAACGAGACAGATAAAACGATTTTAAACCCAGACGGAACTTACGAGAAGTTGAAGCAACGGGAAGGACTTAAACTATCCAAACGTGAGTACGTCGCCCAAAAAATAGCTTCGGCGATTTATAACCGAAAGAAGGAGGTTACTTTGACCTTGTTGGGTAAACTGCAGCATATAATGTTAAAATTTGCGCCTGGCGTCGTTTATCGATTGTTAAAGAAGAGCTTCAAAGGCTATGATGATATGTATGCCTAAGTTTCATCCGAACAAAAAATCGGAGTAATTTTATACCGTGTTAGAAAACCTTAAGCTGGAAAACATCTTAGTGTTGGACATTGAAACTGTTCCAGCAGCACCGGATTACCAATCGTTGGATGATCGCTGGAAAGCATTATGGGATAAAAAGGCAAAATTTTTAGTGGATGAAGACCAGACCTCAGAAGAAGTTTATGGTCGTGCTGGGATCTATGCCGAGTTTGGGAGAATAGTATGCGTATCTGTAGGTGTTTATTACCACCAAGGCGGCGAATTACATTTTAAAATCAAAAGTTTTTACGGTCATGATGAGCATGAACTTTTAACAAACTTTTGTAACCTTTTAAATGCCAATTTTACTTCCCCTCAAAAAGCACTATGTGGGCACAATGGCAAAGAATTTGATTTTCCATTTCTTGCCCGACGCATATTGACTAATGGCCTCAAACTGCCATATCTCTTGAATACCGCTGGTAAAAAACCTTGGGAAGTGAACCATTTAGACACAATGCAGTTGTGGAAATTTGGCGACTTTAAAAGCTATACATCATTGGATTTGCTCGCCGCTCTTTTTGATATACCGACGCCTAAAGATGATATCGACGGCAGCATGGTGTACGATATTTATTACAAAGAAAATGACCTTGAACGCATCCGAAAGTATTGCCAGAAAGACATAATTACCTTGGCAAACATTCTATTACGTTTCAAAGGCATGCCGATATTACAAGATGCCCACATACAAATAACCAATCCTGATAATGAGTAAGTCAAAACAATCGTCAATTCAACCTTGGAGTGAGTACAGTTTAATTGATTGTGGCGACGGTCGTAAGTTAGAAAGGTTTGGAAGTATAGTGTTAATTCGACCAGAACCAGCAGCTATATGGGGAGCGAAATTAAGTCCAAAGGAATGGGATGAGCGTGCGCATGCAGAGTGCGTGCAAATGTCAAATAACAAGGCAGAATGGAAGCATAAAAAACAGTTCAATCATAACTGGATAGTCGGATATCCTTTAAAAGGAAAATTGTTGAAATTTAATTTGCAATTGACTCGTTTTAAGCACGTTGGGTTGTTCCCTGAGCATTTTGTCAACTGGAATTATATTCATGATTCGGTTAAAAAAATGGGACCTTCTACTAAAGTGTTGAACTTATTTGCATATACGGGTGGGGCTTCTTTAGCAGCAAAACTTGGCGGAGCAGACGTTGTTCATGTCGATAGTATCAAACAAGTTATTTCGTGGGCTAAATCAAACATGGTTTCCTCTGGATTGAAAGACATTCGCTGGGTAGTTGAAGATGCACTAAAGTTTGTCGCTCGTGAGCAAAAACGTGGGAATACGTATAGCGGAGTAATCTTAGATCCGCCTGCTTTCGGATTAGGAGCCAAAGGTGAGCGATGGAAACTAGAGGATTCAATTCAAGAATTGATGCAAAAAGTAGATGGCATATTGGATAAGAAACAACATTTTGTAGTGTTGAATACCTACTCACCAGGCTTTACCCCACTTGTAGTTGAGAACATACTAAAGTCGACTTTAAGTAGGTCGAAACACGTGTCGTCTAAAGAATTATTTCTGCAGAGTGAATCAGGTTACAAAATGCCAACTGGGGTTACTGGTATAGCCACTTCACAATAATTGAATTTTAACACTTACAAGACGTAAAAATGACCATTTACGTTTATCTTTGTAGAAGTGACCAAAAAGACTTTTCTACTTCTTTTACTCGCCTTTTGCGGTTTTGTAGTTCAGGCGCAGCCTCCAACCGTACACGCAACGAGCGTGACGGTAAGTGATATTTACTGTAATGTCGCTACTATATCCTGGAGTGCAGGAAATGGTGACTCTCGAGTTGTTTTCGTAAATAAAGGAAGCGCAGTCGATACGTTCCCAACAGATTACCAAACCTACATGGCTAACGCCAAATTTGGTTCTGGAGGGAAACTAAAGACTTCATATGTGGTTTTTGATGGGACCGCAAATTCAGTGACAATTTCTGGATTGAGTAAATCAACAACTTACCACGTAGCGGTATTTGAATACAACAATAATTCAGGTAATTACGAATACTACACAAGTTCTGGTTATGGTATTCGGAATTTTAAAACAGAAAATATAACAGCTAACTTTAGCATTGATGACAGATACCAATGTTTAAGTGGCAACAGTTTTTCCTTTACAAATAACTCAACAAACAGTCTTGGTGTTAATCCAGCGAGTATGGCTTATACCTGGGATTATGGAGATAAGTCTTCTAAAACCACTGGGCAGAATAAGACTTATGTATACTCTACTGGAGGCATTTTTAAGGTGAATTTAGTAGCGGAAACTGTGGGTTGTAAAACGGATACTACCATTTCCGACACAGTTGTTGTGCCGTGGATTATTGATTTTTTCTTAGATGATACCGTAAAAGGTAATGACAGTGTTCAATGTTTTGGAAACAATTATTACAGCATAATTAACCTTTCTGAACCACCAGATCAACCCATTTATGGGTTGTATGATAGAACACGAAATTTTTGGACGACATCTAAGGGTCGTACAGGTAGTTTCTTTGACTTCGATTTTGGAGTAAACGAAGCGGGTAGTTTTACCGTTAAGCTTGTTATGGGGCGTCAAGTTGGCGTTAATCAGGAGTACTGTTAT
>JBLING010000187.1:0-5690 GCA_047639155.1 bacterium | reverse complement strand
TTGCTGGTGCAAACCAAACTCTTGCGATTTTTGGGTTTTTTAAATATAGAAATCGCTCATCATTGTAACTATACGCTAAATAATCATCAAAAGCATATTTGTAATACATCAGCTGTGGGATCAGTAACAATAGCACAAAGGGGAGGGCGATAAGCATTCCTTTCAATATTGCTTTATGGTTTTGAAATACATTGACGTGGTTAGGGACCAGAATTACGAGTGATGCTAGTCCGTAGAACAGAACATTAATTGGACGAATTAAGGAGCCTAAAACAATAAACACAATTGTTAATGTCAGCCATTTCCAATTGCTATGCGGTGTACAAAACTGTTTAAGTCCATAAAGAACCACTGCAAAGGTGAAAAAGGAATAGGCATGAGACAATCCTCCATCTCTGGTGATGTAAAACAGAAAGTTAGTCCCAAAAACGACCAGAAACAATACCAAATAGCGAACACTTCGTTTGGTATCGGACAGGCTTAAAAAAAGTAGCAATAAACCTATCGTTGAATAAAACACAGTCGACAATCCTATCATTTTGTGCTGGGTGGCTGTATAGCCCAACGGCTCACTGGTATGTGTAATCTTGTCTATAATGGCCCCAAGCGCAAAAAAAGGTGATTGTAAAACTGCAACACCGATTGGATACTTGGTTAGTACCTTATTGTTTTTTGTGTCTAAAGAAAAGCCCGTTCCAGTATTTCGTGCTATGTCTTCTGGAAATTGAGAAGCATCAAAATTGTAATACAAAAGAGCCGGAAGAAAAACTTGATACCCTGCTTTATCTGCCCAAATTTCTGAATGATAATTGAATGAACCGTGTTTTGAATGGCGGTTAAAGTTTAGGAAAAGTAGCAAGCCAAAAATGAATGCAAAAATGATTTTATCTAACTTTCTAAGCATTGTAGCAAAGTAACAAATTGTATACTTGTGTTTTATTTTAAATATGAAAAAATTACTTGCATTTGGACTGGCTTTTTGCGCTGTAGCTACTTCCGCACAAAACTCTTTGTTGTTTGAAATTAAAGGAAACGGCCTGGATAAACCAAGTTATTTGTTCGGTACTATGCATGTTCAAGACGAGGCAGCATTTGGTTGGAATGACAGTGTATTTTGGGCCATTAATCAAACAGAAGTGTCCGCATTTGAACTGGATTTTGATGGGAAGGAACTCAAAAACGATATCAAGCCTTCCAAATCACAGAAAAAGGAGTGGGAAGATTTCTTAGCCAATGACCTTAGTCCGGCAATCGAAAAAACGATACCGGCAGACACTTTGGGATTGCGGATTTCTGGATTTTATACCGAAATATTAAAAACGTTACTGACAAAGGACAAAGACAAGCGTGGTACTTACGTCGATTTGTTTTTAAAGGAATATGCTGAGAAAAACGGTAAAGAAATTGTTGGTATAGAATCAATAAAAGAACAGTTGAATGTCTTTTTAGACATGGATAAACAATTGGTAAAAAAGAGCATCATTGGTTTTTTAGAAGCTGATAATTGGAATTTTGATGTAGACATGATGACTGGCCAACAATCAGGGTTAATTGAAGCATACGGGACGAAGAGATTATCTGACGTTTGTACTGTCTTAACAGAGATAACAAGTGCATCTAGTAATGAGCTTGTAAATGAACTGTACGGTCGCGTGTTTGAAGATAGAAACGCGATTATGATTAAACGTACGTCAAAAATGATCAAAGACAAACCACATTTTATTGCGGTTGGTGCTGGACATTTATGTGGAAGTACTGGATTGGTACAGCAATTACAAAAAGCAGGGTACACAGTGCGACCTATTGACATTATTACAATGACGAATCAAAATGTAGAGTGGCAAACATTTGAAACGGAAAATTATACGATTCAAGTGCCTAAGGGTGTTGAAGGAATTGACCCAAGCGCGAATGAGTATGCACAATATCTAAGCGGGAATCCTCACGCTACGGTGTACACGACTAAAGGAAAGGCGGAGTTTTCGATCGAGTTATTGAGTAACGCATATTACGAAGAAGCGGAAGAAGCATATGAGTATTATGAGATTGAAGAGGAAGTTGAAATGGCGACTGATTCTGAATATGACTCTGAATATGACGTGGTAGAGGAAGTTGAAGATGACGTGGAAGAAGATGTCCCTTATAAGGCATATGATTATTATGGAAATGAAGAAGAGGTGATTGAGCGGGACTATGAGGAGAAAGGGCCAGGTGGCTATGAACCAGAAGTAGAAGTAGAGGAAGAAATAGAGTCTGAGGTCGTGGCGTATGAAGAATACACTGACAGAGAAGAATCTATAGGAGAAGAATCTATAGGAGAAGAAGCTACAGAAAGTGTTGAAGAAATGGAATACGACGAACAGACTGAAATTGAGGAGGATTATGGAAGTTACGAAGGTGAGAATGACTATGATGATTATTCAGGAAGTTCAAAAAAACGCAATGACAAGAGCAGTTCAAAAAAGGATCAACCCTTTAAAAGTGAATATTGGACAACGGTTACCAAAACGGTTATGAGCCAAGCGATGGGCGAGATAATGGGGGAAGCATTTAAACTAGAAGGGAAAGAAAAACCAGCAGACGAACCACAAGTTGAACAAATTACTGTGATGGGGAATTCCGAAAAACTAGTGAGTGAAACGACTTATTCTGGTTACAACAAGTCTGTCGTTATAAAAACAGACAATGGTTCTTACGAATTAAAGATTACTGGCGATGTGTTGTTACTAAACTCACGAGAGCTGGATGCGTTTTTCACCAGCTTTCAGTTGAAATAGTTTTAAATGTAAAATGTAAAAGTGTAGAATGTGAAATATAAAAGTGTTGTAAATCGTATTACCTTGTACTCACTACTACTCTACATCAAAAAACCATTTTCAGACGGCGTCGGAGCAGGAATGTTGTCGTCGTTAATCATTTCTCTTAAATCAATTTCAATTTTACGAGCAATTGAAGTTATTGGAACGTCATTGTACGTGCCTTCAAAAGGATTTTCAGAGTAATCCCCGATTTTTTCCATCAGAAAAAATATCCAAATGATCAGCGCTGAGATAAATGGTCCCAACCAATACATCCAAGTATCCGTTCCTTTAAAAATATTCAACAAACCAAAAGGGACCAACGCGCAAAAAACAAAGGTTAACCAAATCGCCGTTGATGCATATTGACGTGGAAAAGGGAAGTTCTTAATACGTTCCGCCTTTCCTTGATCTGCATACAATTTTGTAACAAGGCTGTGTAATTCCATGTGTCGAAAGTCTTCGTAATACCCCTCATCTTTTAATGCCTGTAAACGCCTTGTTTGGATCATCAATATGTGGGTAGCGCCATTGGACTTTTCTTCAATATATTCCATCTCGTCTTGAGGTAGAAATGGAATTAAGTCGTCTTCCAATTGTACCATATAATCTTCACAAACCGTTGGTGCGTATTTCGTATTTAATCGACCTTCGTGTTCCCACGGTCGACTCAAGCGGAGTTGGTGGCGCAAGGAACTCATCCATGCTATGTGTCTGTAAATTAATTCTTTATGAATTTTATCTGCATCTTCACCTTGTACAAATGTGGTAACTGAAGCCCCGAAAGACCTACTGTTGTTTACGATGCTTCCCCATATTTTTCTTGCCTCCCATGTCCGGTCATACGAACTGTTGTTTTTAAAGCCAAGATAAAAAGCGACCGCAATACCAATAATAGAAATCGGTTGCCATGGAATGGCGATATAAAAGTCCAATAAATAGGATGTAAGACTTATACCAAAGGAATAGAGGAAGCCAACGATAAATGGTTTTTTGGACCAATTGAACGTCATCCATAACCCATACTTACGCTTTATATACATACGTTAATGTCTTTTTGTATTTTGTTATAACCGCTAAAATAAGACTATGATTTTAATTAACCCCTCAATAATTTTAGGGCTGCATTCCAGCATAATTGATTTTCGTTAGCTGATGCATTTCGAAAGATATTGTTGACAAATCGCTGTGCTTAAATTGTTCGATATTGTTGTAACCACACGATCGCGCGATCACCTTAACCAAGTCATTACTTGCGGTTAAAAAGTTAGCCAATTGTTGGGCAGAAGAGTCGATTATCAACCGACTTCTCAAGTTCTCTTTTTGTGTTGCTATGCCAACCGGGCAATTATTAGAACCACACGCCCGCATTCCCAAACAACCTATCGCTTGCAAAGCAGAATTGGCAACAGCGATTGCATCAGCTCCAAGCATCATGGCTTTTACGAAGTCCTCAGCTACCCTTAAACCACCAGTAATAACTAGCGTCACGTCAGTCGCATTCTTAGCGTCAAGATGTTTGCGTGCTCTCGCCAAAGCTGGTATTGTTGGGATATTGATATTGTCTCTGAGAATAGTAGGAGCGGAGCCTGTTCCACCACCACGACCATCTAAAATAATGTAATCTACACCAACGGCTAAGGCAAAATCAATGTCTGCTTCGACATGACTGGCAGCAATCTTAAATCCGACTGGTATTCCACCTGTTTGTTCACGTACTTCATGCGCAAATGCCTTAAAGTCTTCAACCGTTATTAAATCTGGAAAGGCTGCCGGCGAAATCGCGTTTTCTCCTTGTTTTAGTCCACGTACTTCCGCAATTTCTTTGGTTACCTTACTTCCTGGAAGATGTCCGCCAGTCCCGGTTTTAGCTCCTTGGCCACCTTTAAAATGGAAGGCTTGGGCTTTCTTGACCTTATCCCAGCTAAATCCAAATTTGCCGGACGCGAGTTCATAAAAGTATCGCTTGTTATTTTCTTGTTCAGCAGGAAGCATTCCACCCTCACCACTACAGATGCCTGTACCAGCCATTTCCGCGCCTTTCGACAGTGCTATTTTGGCTTCTTTAGACAATGCACCAAAACTCATATCCGAAACAAACATGGGTATGTCTAACGATAACGGTTTTTTTGTCTTAGGGCCGATTATCACCTTTGTTTCAACTTTAGCATCATCCATTAATGGACGCGTAGCAAGTTGGGCAGGTAAAAACTGAATGTCTTCCCATTTCGGCAACAAGTTGCGATCAACTCCCATCGACGCTGAAGGTCCGTGATGCCCGTGTTTTGTGAGCCCGTTTTTAGCTAAGTCTTTAATGTATCCCGTGTAAGGCTCAGTGGTTTCGGGATGTGCGTCCGCATACGTCCCTAAATAAGCCTCGCGGTTAAAGGGTTGCGGGAACTTCTTGGTATAGTCGTTGATTTCATCCTCGTCCGCATATACCCAGTCATCGTTAATCTCAGTCTTGAATTTATACAGAACTTCTTTGTTGTTGTATTCACTTACTCCCGTATCGATTCTGTAATCCCAACCGTGCAGACCACATATTAAATTGTCACCTTCAACAAAACCATCTGACATTAGCGCGCCGCGGTGCAAACATCTTCCGTACAAAACAGATACGTTTTGACCGTAGCGAATCACCACCAAGTCTAAGTTGTTCACCAGTTTGTGTTCTGGTTCTTTTTCCTGTAACGCACTGAATTGAATTAACTTAATCATAGGCATGTAATATTAAAGTTATTAAGTAGTTGACAGATATGTCATTACTGGACAAATGTTTTTATTTACTTTTTCTTTTTCGGCACTACTTCCTTACCGGTGGCGGCCATTTCGGTTACACATTTAGAACAGGTGTTGCCACCCCAAAGAAATTGTCTGAAATTTTTAGGA
>JBLING010000186.1:0-5702 GCA_047639155.1 bacterium | reverse complement strand
TAAATACCGCGACGTATTATTGGATGAAAAAAACGATTCGAAAAGTATTAAGGATCACAAAGAAGTACATCCGATATTCAAAGAAGAAGGAAACTGAAATCGAACTGTTGTTGTTTTTCTGTCAGACTATTTTGACCTTAGAACCGAGCATAAAACGCAACATAACTTTATGGAATTTGTACAACCGGCAAATGCAACTAATCAAAAAATCCATGCAAACGGTACATGAAGATTTGCAGTATGATTTTCAAAAAGAAATTGATTTAATGCCTTTAGGCTGATATCTATGAAAGATTACATCAACGCAATTCTAAGAATGTTACGAGTTGAACTGAGGCGCTTCCCCAGCTATGATCATTCCAGACGAATGAAGTTAATGACCGGTTATAGAATTGACCATGTGTTAGATGTTGGTGCGAACAAAGGCCAATATAGTCGACAACTGAGAGAAATTGGATACAAAGGACGAATTGATTCATTTGAGCCACTAAAGCAAGCGTTTAAAGAATTGAGTAAAAATGTGTCGAGTGATGCTTCTTGGAAAGCTCATAATTATGGTCTAGGCAATTCTGATGAAACACTGTTAATTAATGTTTCAGGTAATTCCGAAAGCTGTTCCTTCATGAATATGTTTCCTAAACATTTAGAGGCGGCACCGGAATCTGAGTTCATTGAAAAGCAAAAAGTAGTTGTAAAAAAACTTGACTCAATAATTGGTGAGTTGTGCTCCGAAAATGATGTGATTCTCCTGAAACTAGACGTTCAAGGTTACGAAATGGAGGTGTTTAAAGGGGCGTTAAAATCGCTCAATGCAATTTCTATGATTCAAATCGAACTTTCTTTACAACCCATGTATGAAAACGAAACGCCCTACTTAGAAATGATTGAATATTTAAACAATCTTGGATTCACGTTAGTATCCTTAGAACCCGGTTTTTCAAATCCTAAAACAGGAGAATTACATCAATTCGATGGATTTTTTGTTCGTTCGAAAAAAATCTAGATACACCCTAGGCTATTCCCAAGGCTGCTTTTCAAAATCGCCAAAGGAATCGTCTTTCTTTTTTAAGTTTAAACCATCATCAGCATTTTTGTCTGTTTCTTCAATTCCGAAATGATTGACAAACACTTGCTTTGTATAAGTGTCGATATTCCAGTCCTGAACAATTTTACCATCTTTCAAGGCAAGAATCCTTGGAAAGCCTTTGCCTTCTAACAAGCGATTGAACTTTGTATAATCTTCTGTTCGTATAAATGGGTGTTTGCAATTGCCCGCTTGATTGAAAAAATACTTTTGCTCGAAGTCAGCGCCATAATTTACCAAGTATAACGTTGGCAGGGTTGCGAATGCGCTTAACTCACACATCTCTTTGTATGATTCTTGGCAATGACCGCAAGTCATGCTAAATAGGCAAACAACAACTTCTCCCTTGTCTAACACCATTGCATTACCGTCAGACATTTCCCCCAAAGACAACAGTTTTGGAATTATTCCATCTGAAGTTTGAATCTTTTGTGTATTTACTCGTTCCACATCAGGCACAACTTTCGGGTTATCAATGTTGCTCTTCATCATTGTGTCAGGTAATGTGTCTAAAGTGACGGTTTGCGTTAAACTATCAATCGTAATTGTATCTTGTGTTATAGGTTCGACGTTAACATTCTCTTGATATTTTTTAACTCCAAAAGTTAATGTTCCAAAAGTGACTAAGCCCAAAACAAGTGGAGCTATCCAAACCGCCATTGATTGATGTGGTTTGTACTTCAACCATACATAACCGGCCGCTAACATTGCGACAACATTTTTAATTATGCTTTCCAAATTGTTCATTGGTAGCACATCGCCAAAGCATCCGCAATTACCCTCTATAAATCCTTTTTCACTGGTTAGTCCTTCATAAAAAAGGTGGATGGTAAATAGCAACAACATACCAAACAGCGCTGGAACTGTAATTTTCTTCACCCACTTATCCACCAGAATTGCGGCGCCCAATACCAATTCTGACGCAATCAACACCCTGCTTAATATCTGGGTGTAATACAATCCTGTAGGAAAATCATAATAATTTGGGCCAAGGAATAATTCCGCGACCATTGCATCAAAAAATGCCATCGACAACAGTTTGCTTATTCCGGAGAATAAGAAAATAACGGCCAAGAAAACTCGACTAACTCGGATCAATGTATGCTGCATATGGAATTAATGAATTCGTTCTTTTACAATCAACAAATACCATACCCCAAAGTTTGGTAAATGGTTAATTCATAAAGAAAGTAACATGACTCAAAATCTACAATTAACGATTCGCAACCATCGACTACTTTGCTAAAATCATTGGTTTCGTCTGTTGAAGTGAGCCATTTTGATATCGATAGAAATACGTTCCTGAAGCCAGATTGCCTGCATTAAAGACAACTTCATGGTCGCCAACCGGCATTTCAGAATCCACTAAGGTTTCGATGATTTGTCCCTGAGGACTAAACACCTGAACCAAAATATGTCCTCCAGTTGATTCAAATTTTATTGTGGTAAATGTTGAGAACGGATTCGGATAATTAAGCACATAGGCTTCACCAGATTTTCTTAATTCTTTACGCGCAATTGAACTCGTATCACATGTATCTTGAAGCAACGGAAGTTGTTGGTGTGTTTTAAGCATCACTGAATCTACCTCAGTATCTTCTAAACAAAACCAATCTTTAAGCACACTTGCATACACAGACCTGAAATCGTACTGCATTGGCAAGTTGTCATTAACTTTGACTGCGTCAGAAATCGTTGGATTTTGTCCCAGAATTCCTGGTTTCACATTCGTTCCAAACAGGAACATTGGAGCAGCTGCTCCGTGATCAGTACCCAAACTAAAATTGGACATAATGCGACGTCCAAATTCAGAATAGGTCATTCCCAGTAACCGGTCTTTCAGACCAAGCTGTTCGATATCATCCTGAAAGGCCTCAATTGCCTCGCTTAATTGGCCTAATAAGTTGGCGTGATTTCCTGTTTCTGTACCGCCTGTAGTACTCACCTGGCCAGCATGCGTATCAAAGCCATTGATGTTGACCACAAATATTCGAGTTTTTAAACCACCAGATATCAATTGAGCCACAATCTTCAGTTGATCAGCTAACCGATTGTCGCCTTGGTCTGGATATTTGGTACTCTTATTATTTCCTTTTTCTCCTGCTGTTTTAACAGCTTGCCCGTATTCATTACTTTGTTCAGCGACTTGTCGGATATAATCCAATTCTTTACCAGCTTTTGATCCTGGAGAAGTAGTATAGTTTCCAGTAACAAGTTGGTAGTATGCCTCAGGATCGCTAATTGCCATTCCCATGTTTACACTAACACCTTGACATACTGTTGATACCACAGAGCCGATTTGCAATACAAGCGGATCTGGCATATCGGTATTTGGGAACCCAATAGGGTAATTGGGGAATTCGTGGCTTAAGTATCGTCCTACCCAACCTGAATGTAATTCTTCATTTGAATCAGATGCCGTATGCCAAATATCCGTACTTCTAAAATGCGAAAAATTAGGATTTGGATATCCAACACCCTGTACAATTCCCATTTTTTCATCATTGAACAATTCTCGCATCCCAGTCATAGCAGGATGGAGACCTGTTTCATCAACGTCGTCTAACACAAGAACTTTCGCTAACGGAATCATAACATTCGAGCGTGCTTTTGTTAGGTTGGAGTATTGGTCGGTAGGTATAACAGTGTTCAAACCATCATTACCCCCATTCATTTGAATCAATACCAACACGTGGTCTGTATTGACAAATGCTTTACTCAAAATATTCATTGTATCAGGGTTCCCTAATGCATGAATTGGAAGTCCATTCATTAACACTGGTAGCGTCGCAAATGGAGCGGTTGTTTTTAAAAAATCTCTTCTTTTCATTTTACTACGCTTTAATTACGACAATTGAAACTCTGCTAAATTCATGATATACTTCACCAAACCTTGTACCCTAAGTCTAACAACATTCTTTAAAGTAGCGTTATTGGGGTCGGCTTTATAGGCATCCCATGCATCCGTCCAATATGCAGCTGCTTGTCCTGAGAGTAGGAAAGACCGCATATACTCCTTCTGGTCACTGCTGATATCCAAAGTATAAAAATAGTCTACCATGTCTTCAACGAGCGTTGCGGCATCTCCTGGTTTATCAAACATCTCAGCGACTTTAATCGGGTCTACGACAATAGTTTGTCCATTTCTGGTGTACCCGGTCAAGACCATGATATCAGAAATTAGATTTCTTTTTGGCAGTGTATCTGTATTTATCCAAATTTCGTGGTATTGAGGTTTCTGATAATAGGCTGGCCAACCGGCGACATTTGGTGGATCTCCAACATTTTGTTGTTGTAAAGCACATACTTGCCCAACAATCGTCCACATATAATACTGCTCTACAACTTCCGTTGCTGGTGGAAATTCCACACCATTCTGACGCATTATACCAACAGAATAATCTACAGGACTTTTAATCAGGCATCCTTGATTTATGGTGTCAAAAAAGTGTTGGCTTTTAAATAAAGCTTCGAGTACAGGTTTAATTTGATAGTTGTTATTTCTAAAAATTAAAGCAAGGGGCTCGATAACATTCGTTTCTGCTGCTGCGTCAATTTCGTAGTACACAAACCATCTATATAACTTTCGGCACATGAATTTTGAAACTTCCGTCTCGAGAAAAATCATGTCCAACATGTCATCAAGTTCATTTGCGCCACTAGCTCCTGTCTGGCCCACAATCTTCTTGTTGTTGAAAAAGGAGGAGAAAGTCTTATCGTTCGTGTCGTGCAAGTTGGGATTAAAATAGCTTGTATAGTTGGTTCTATTTACCCTCCAACCTGTAAGAACACGTGCTGCTTGTTGTACATCTGTCTCTGTATATTTTGAATCTTCTCCTTTCCCTAACGTAAATAGCTCTTGTAATTCTCGCGCATAATTCTCGTCCGGCGCTCGATTCGTATTCTTCTCACCATTTAGATACACCAAAATCGCTGGATCAATGGTCATTAGCTTCACTAGGTTTTTGAAATCTCCTAAACTATTCTCTCTTAGAAGTTGCTGATGATTGTATCCAAAAATTGGGTCACGATATACCTGTGTTTCTGTGGCAAAGTGATTGTGCCAAAACAAGGTCATTTTCTCTAAGATGCTTCGATCTTGATCTAACATTTGACCATACCACCACGCTCTGAGTGACCCAATACGTGCATTATTCAGAGCGACGTTCGTTGGACCATTTACCCATGTGTCGCCTAATGCAATATCAGGATCGGTGACCCTACCATTATTGTAATTATTTACAGGTGGTGACGGTTTAAAGGATGACGGTGTGAGTAATTCATCTACTGAATCAGACATATTTTTACTAAGAAAGTAATCGATATCCGATTTTGTAGCTCCAAACATGGTACGCCTTAGTAGGTGTAACACTTCAGTTTGAGTCCATGAGCCAGTGTAGGGATCTATCCCGGCCATGGTACGCGCAGTGTGCTGAGCAGAAGCAATCATATAGCAGTTATTAAGTGAGAATTTTGCTTTTTATCATCACTAAATTACGCATGACGAGTGAATAAACAAAAGAAGAAATTACACCTATTGAATGGAACCAAACCTGCCAAACCTCAAAATACTTTAGTAATCAGCACTTTAAACAAAAAAAGCGGCAATTGCCGCTTT
>JBLING010000185.1:0-5716 GCA_047639155.1 bacterium | reverse complement strand
TGTGAACAGGTTGGATAATAGTAAAAAAATGCCGATTCACTGGAGCTACGACAAGTTGCGGTATGGTCCAATTACATTTAGAAAGTATGTGGCAAAATACAGACTAGACGCCTGGTATAATGCTATCGACGGTGCTAAAGTAGGCGGGAAGTTCTCGGGAAATTATTTCAATTTTAAGCACATAATTGATGCACGTGTATTATACAATACTGGTTTTAACTTTTCAGAGACAGATGAAACGCTGGTAGAAAATCGAGACGCTTTTTCTTATGAAGTAAATTATCGAACGAAGGTTGCAAACCATACCAATTTGATGTTATCCTCAAAGTGGATGGCAGGCTGGATGTACCACACAGTTGGGGTTAACAAACAAACCAACAAAGGTTCTTTGCAACTGGATTTTGCAAGTGCTGATCGTAAAAATAGAAGCTACTTGTTGTACCCTGAATTTGCAAATACAGGAATCGACAACTGGGTGACGCTTGGCTATACACGCAATTACAAACAGTTTAACGGCGGCGGAAGCCTTGAGTTAAAAACCCAAGCACCCATTATTTTTTCTGATTATGCTTATGCCAGTGTATCAGCGGAGTTGAAAAACAACCAACGCATTAAAAAAATGGTTTTACGAACTCGGGCATTTGCGCAATATCTTTCAGGATCAAACATCGCTCCAGAAGCCATGTTACAGTTGAGCGGAGCAAACACCTACCAATTGATGGATAATCGATACAGTAGAGCGGTAGGATGGCTGTCGAATGATCAACTGGTTCATAGCAGAGATGGGAATAACGTACATCAAGGTGGCGGATTAAATTTACGTGGGTATTCTGGGGTTGCAGCAACCAATATACATAGTGGAGATACTTTCTTTAGTTATGCCGGAACAAGCGGAGTAGCAATTAATGCAGAGTTGGATTTTGGGAATTATATCAACCCTAAACTTGGTAAAATTGGCAGAGTTGTCCAAATCAACCCATACCTATTCACTGACCTAGGCATATTAGGGGTACGAGATGATTTGACTAGTGGACTGCGCGTTGACGCAGGAGTAGGAGCAAACTTTGCATTACAATTCAACCGCAAATTTTCTTCTATGAAGCCACTTAACATTCGAATAGATTTACCGGTTTTCTTGAATCGTATACCAGAAGAACAGACTGAGTATGTGCAAATGCGTTACGTGTTTGGAATCAATCGCGCGTTTTAATGATTCGACTCGAAAACATTCACAAAAAGTTTGGCAGTGTTGAAGTAATCAATGGTGTTGACCTTTCCGTTAATGAATCTGAGGTGGTGAGTATTGTTGGCGCATCCGGCGCTGGTAAAACTACTTTATTACAAATTATTGGCACCTTAGACAAACCAGACCAAGGACAAGTGTTCTATCAAGACAAGGCTGTTTCAAGTTTGTCACCCAAAAACCTTGCACAATTTAGGAACCAAAACATCGGATTTATATTTCAGTTTCATCATCTATTACCTGAGTTTACGGCAGTAGAAAATGTGTGCATACCCGCTTACATTGCTAAAAAGTCGCGCCAAGAAAGCGAAAAAAGAGCCCATGAATTGTTGGATTTTTTGGGACTTGCACATCGCCTTGACCATAAACCAAATCAACTCAGTGGCGGTGAACAACAGCGTGTTGCAGTAGCAAGGGCATTGATGAACAAGCCACTTGTTATTTTGGCGGATGAGCCTTCCGGAAACTTAGACACAGAAAACGCGAATGAGCTGCACCAGTTGTTTTTCGATTTAAGAGATGAGTTTAAACAGACTTTTGTGATTGTCACACATAACGAACAACTCGCAAATAGTGCAGACCGAAAGATTGTAATGCAGGATGGGAGATTGTTGGCTTAAAACGACTCTCCTATGTGGAAGTAGAAACCCATTCCTTCTGAAGTAAAAGCAACATCCAGTCGGTTATAAACATCTTTTTTGGGGAATAACAAAAATCGTGGTCCAGCGCCAGCTGCCCAACGCAATGGATTATCACTATAACTTTTAAAATCTGGGAAGACGCTTCCAACTGCTCCAAAAACGGCAAGTCCCCAGCGTTTGGCAAATGAAAAAGGCAACATCCGATATTCAACCTGACCAGCAATGAGTTTTTTGTCTCGATAGCGGCCTAAATAATAACCGCGCATTAACCTTTCTCCTCCCATTAACGCCAGTTCGTTAAACGGGACGTTGCCTGTGCTAAATTGTCCATAAACTTGGGTTGCCAGAACATTGTTTTTGCGGACTGGATGGTAAAATCTAAAATCAGTAAACATTGTCTCAAAAGTATATGTGCTCCCCCAAGCCGTGTTACTGGCGAGGTAAGCAACTTCCATATATTTACCATGACGTGGATTCAATACATTGTGAATGTTGTCATACAACACGCCCCAGCCCAAGGATAAGTTGGCAGATCCTTGGTTCCCTCTTGGGATACCCAGAATTTGCTGGTTCCCATCCCATTCAAAATGAACTTTGCTTAGTCGCTGAAAGTCGACTTCGAACCCCGTAAATATTGAGGGCGCGATTTGGTGAAGGACGCGTTCTCGGAATCGAAATTCCCTTGTATTTACAATTACGTTTTCCTCAGCTTTTGTTTCAGGTCCTATTCCGAAATACGTGATTGGGAAATTTTGAAACCGCATTTCTCCGAGAAAGAAATATTTGTTCTTGTCGGTATACAAAGCGTGTTCCAGCATCGTACCATATTGCTGCGCTAACGTGATAAAAGAAAAAGTCTTCAGTTCTGACAAGCGGTTTGTGGTGTCCTGTTTCGCTCGATACACCAATAAGCCACTTATTCCAAGTTCCCAATTGGTTTCTGGCGCAAACGCCAAGGTTGGATAGGCAATAAATTTAGGTTTAGCAGGTGGACTGGTGTCCATCAGCGTATGTTTGAGATATTTTATAAATATATTTTGACCGTAGCTTGTGGATTTACCAAGGCAGGTTGCGAAAAACATGAGTAGTAATACGCTTTTAATCATTTCCAGGTTCTGTTCATTATTTTACCCGCGCGGCTGCGAAATCCTGCGCTTTCCTCATTTAAATTTTCTGAAATACACACTACCAATTCATTGTGCAAATCGGGATATGTTTTGGTGATGTTATAAATTGTTGTCATGGCAAATACGCGAATAGCAATTGCATTTGACCTATCTTGAAGATGTTGATAAGCAAGTACAACCACATTACCAGTCTGGGCTTCAGAAAAGGTACAACGCTGAAACATTCTGAAAATACAACGCTTTACTCCGTCTTGGCAATTCGTCTTCAACTTGTTGATCAAAGTGTCAACAAATGGTTCAACTATTTGTGGGTTTAAGTCAGACATATATCGGATTATTTCGGAGCTTGTTTGTGCAGTTCGGTCTCGACCTTCGAGCATAAATTCAAACAACCATTTGATTGTCTTATCATCGTTTATATGGGCCCTTGAAAATTGTTCCCAAAACGTCTTATGAAAACCGGATAATAACGCTTCGCGAAGTGCAGCTTTTTCGGGATCTTCATGTTTAATTGTCATCGATCCTAGCATTTAGATCTAGAATTAACAATTCCCCATTGGAAACAAAAGATTGAAGAAATTTGCTATAGTTTCCATCAATCAAAATTCTATGATGCAACAATCTATTTCTCGTGACGGTATTGGCTAGGATGTCGTCTATCATGTCCGGTTCTATGTTAGCTTCAAGGAATCTATCGTACCAGTCGAAGTGATCTCTATAGTAGTTTAAGGTTCCAACCACATCGTCATTTATCATATCAGATAAAGTTTCATTTGTACGCGAAAAAATGGCGTAAAAAGCCCCTATTTCGGTGATCAAACTATCTGAACTTAATGTGTTGTGTACTTTAAAATTGTGCAATAGATTCACACCGCGATCTCGAATGGTTAAATCTCCAAAACCAGTGTTCATTGCAAAACACATCGGGTTGTTGTACAAACTATCGCGTGTGATACCAGGGTCGAAAACTATGTTTAGATACGACGTTTTAATTTTTAAGGCCTCTAATACTGTCTCTGCTTCTTGTATGTTTAATTTAAGGTCGACTTGAACTACGGACAATATATTGTCCAGTTCACGTTTGCCTTTTCGCTGATCATTGCGATTATTAATCTGAAGCGCAAGGAGGATACCTATCGCAATCAAAAAGATTTCACCGATACCATAAGCAAGAAACTTTTTTATACGAGATTTCATTTAGGAAGTCACGATTTTGCAGGTTGGGCATGTATAGCCGTTATTTCCTTTTTTGAGGGTAATACCATTTACACGTTCCACAACAAATTTTTGAATAAAGGTGTGATTCGCCTCGCTATTATTTACGTCAATTTGTTTGTCGACGTACATTTCACGTATAACATTGTCATATTGTTGATTGCCCCAGCAATTGGGACACAACCCTTTAGGAGCACCTTGTTCTTGGGATTTCGGGTTGGTAAAGTACCCTACTAATCGGTCTATAAGTTGCATGTATTAATGATTAATAACCAGCATCAAATATAATCGTTACGTACAGCAAAACAACGCGATAGAAGCTCCGTTATTCTTTGTAGTTTACAAAATTCTTGTTCGGAAATTCGAACAGTTCTAAGTCAAAGTATGAGACGGACGAGACAATATGGTCAAAGATGTCAGACATGATGTGTTCGTAGTTTTCCCAACGTTTGTCTGCACTAAAAGCGTACAATTCTATTGGCCAACCTTGTCCAGTCGGTTCCAACTGACGCACCATCAACGTCATGTCTTTATTAATTGCTGGGTGTGAATTAAGATAAGCCTCAATGTATTTCCTGAACAAGCCTATATTGGATAGGTTTCGACCATTAATTGGTAGAGCAGTGTCAATGTTGTTGGAGCTATTGAATTTTATTATGTCTGATTGACGCTTATCAATGTACTTCGAAATAAGTTGAATCTGTTTCAAACGTTCCAAGTCTTCAACTGTCATGAACCGAACACTATCTTGTTTTACTTTTATAGATCTCTTAATACGTCTTCCATCGCTTTCCATCATTCCGCGCCAGTTTCTAAACGAATCAGATATCATAGCATACGTTGGAATTGTGGTTATAGTCTTATCGAAATTCTGCACTTTAACTGTTGCTAGGCTAATCTCGATAACATCTCCATCCGCACCAAATTTGTCGAACGTAATCCAGTCACCAATCCGAACCATGTCGTTGATAGAAACTTGTATACTGGCTACAAAACCTAAAATCGTGTCTTTGAAAATCAAAAGAATAACTGCAGAAGCTGCTCCAAGTCCAGTGACAAATCTTAGAAAAGGGATTCCGGTTAAAATCGCAAAAACAGAAATTAAACCAATCACCCATCCAAAGATCATAAAGACTTGAATGTAACTGTCTATGGGTTTGTCTCGTAGGTTCGGTATTGTTTTAAAAAAGTCTTCAAGCGACTTTAGTACACTTCGGGCAATTATAAGAACTAGAATTACACCGCAAACCATAAGTCCTTTATCCCAATATTGAATGTAAGGTTTGAAATCTGTAAAAACGTACGGTGTGACCTTAAATGCTAATATCAAGGGTATGATGTGTGCAACGTTTCTCGGGACATTGTTCGTTACGAGAATGTCGTCGAAATCTGTTTTTGATTTTAAAGAGAGTTTCGTAAGGGTAAACACCATCACTTTACGCAGCCCAAAGTCAATGAGCCATATAAGCACCAGAATGATGAGCAAAAGA
>JBLING010000184.1:0-5718 GCA_047639155.1 bacterium | reverse complement strand
ATATTATATCTCCTGCAAATGGTATGGTTACAGAGTCAAATGACAGAATCTGGCTTCCACCTCCTACCAGGTCAATTGTGATTGTTTGTGATTTTGCAATCATTGTATCCCGTCTGATTCGAGAAGTTACTTTGATATTCGTTTGGTCAAGTGAACCAAAATTAACCATACGTACAATTGGACCAACTTTGTCTTTGTTTAACTCATATCGGGTGCCTTCTACCGGCTCGAAAAAACTTTCTACTTGGATATCGTATTGTACATAAATGCTAAAGTCAATAGAGAAGGTGTCGTTTTCAATTGCCTGATCCCCAGACAGTTTGGTGTACACTTCCATGCGCAAGTTGCCGTAGTTGCCAAGCGACAATGCATCGCTGAATGTGACTTCTAGACTGTCTTCTGCATCTAGCGTAATTACCTCAACGCTTCGGTAAACGGATTTGTCAAATTGGTTGAATACTTCGCAAACAACGTCAAACGGGTTGTTTTGGTCATTAACGCCATAGTTGTAAACCGTTACTTTTGGGTATAAGCTGTCGTTAATATTAAACTCAAACGTATCTAAAGGTGCTGGATTGGATGCGCTGATCACAGCAACATCATGTGCTACTTGAATTCTTGGCTGTATGTCGAAATTAAAATCAAAACCAGGTGAAAATGGAGTCCAGTTTGTATCTCCTGCTGGGGCTGTAAAATAAAATACATCAGGTCGAATGGGACTTTCCGTCTCATAAAGGAATGCAATGTTTTGCGTGCTTAACTGTCGAATACCAACAAAATAACCATCGTGCACTTGAACTTTTGGAAGTATAGGTTGGATGTATTGCCCACCGTTACTTGTAAGTGTGTCAGATGTGTAGACTTCTTTTCCAGGTAGGCCAAGAGTATCCTCTTGCCAGATACCGATAATGAATGGCAATCCAGAAGAGGAAAATCCAATTTTGATCTGATTGATGTAATTACTATCTGTATAATACTTTGCAATAAAATCTCCTGAACTTCCATTGAATCCAACACCAAACGCAGCGTTGGTTACAAAAGGATTATTATGGCTCAAAACGTTGTAGGATATTTTACGGATAAAAGTGGTCGTATCGTCTAATATATACGGATCACCAACACTTCGTACTGTAATGGTATCGATTCCTTTTTTGGCTGGTTCGTACTTACTCGACAACAACATCATGGAACTATAGACATCTAAAGAGTCTAGGTAAATAGTATCTAAAAAGCTGTTGGCGCCCCTAATGCCTAATTCAAAAGGATGGTTGTATAATTTATTTTTGCCCGTATTGCGCACTATGAACTTTATGGTATCCACTGGTGCCATCAATAAAGCAAGCTCCCCTAAACAATATACGTTGTTTACGGCTGCGTTCATATCATGCCTGGGGTAGTGGATTCGGATAGACGGCTTTCTTACCTGACTATATAGTGTTGTGTCAGGAGCCGAGTTAACACCAAAAATGTACTTGGTCTCATTGTTCGACACAAAGCCCGGAACACTGTTATTGTTTTCATAAGCCCATAAAGGGATTTGCCCACCCGCTTGACGCGTATATTGATAAAACTCAACAAATATTTTCAAATGACTGCCTTGCGTTGTGTCAAAAACAAATAGAGAATCAAAAGAAAAGGCTTTGTAACCTGTTGACCCATCAACGATCGTTTGAATAGCACCATCAAAAACCTTTTTTACACCTGATTTAGCAACCTCTGTTGACCAACTTTGTATGTTACCCATTCCTAAGTCAGCAGAATCCGACATGGCGAGATACATTGTGAAATTGGGATTGCCTGTATAAACGGAGTTGTTCGTTTTGAAAAATTCAATCATTCTTATTGAATCTCCGTGAGATAAATCCCCTAACGTCGATGCTGGGTAGATGTAAGCATGTCTGCTAAACGCAGCATTACTGTCTGTTCTAGAGACCATCGGCCCATACGTGTTACTCGTAAAAGTAACAGGTCCAATAGTTGTGTACTGGGCAGACGAATATTGAATCGTCATCAAGAACAAAACAGAGGTTGAAAAACCACGGATACTACGAAAGAATAGGATCATTTAGTCAAAAATAACCTAAAATTATACGCTAAATCGAAAGCAAGTAAATAATGATTTTGTTTTTACTATCCATATCTCAAACGAAACTAGTATCCTTGAAAATATGTCTGAACACCACGAGTCTGCTAATGATAAAGCCAATGATTTGTTATTGGAAACAAGTCCTTACTTATTGCAACACGCGTACAATCCCGTGGATTGGAAGCCTTGGAATAAGAAAACTTTAGAGACTGCTCAAAAAGAAGATAAACCCATATTGGTGTCAATAGGCTACTCTGCTTGTCATTGGTGCCATGTGATGGAACATGAAAGCTTTGAAGACCTAGCCGTGGCTGAGATCATGAACAATCATTTTGTATGCATTAAAGTTGACCGCGAAGAACGCCCTGACGTTGACCAACTGTATATGAACGCCGCACAACTCATCACTGGAGGCGGAGGCTGGCCATTGAATTGTTTCGCTTTCCCTGACGGAAGACCATTTCATGCTGGCACCTACTTCCCAAAAGACAAATGGATCCAGGTTTTGGATAACATCCAACGTGAATGGGAAGAGAATAGAGACAAGTTGGATATTTACGCGGCCAAATTGCTTCGCGGAATTAAGGCCACGTCCTCTATTGCACGGTTAGAAGGATTTATATCAAATGCCAACAATGTTCTAAAACTTGTTGACGAATCGGTGCTAAAATGGAGCGAGACCTTCGATCACGAATATGGTGGAACAAATAGAGCGCCTAAGTTTCCATTACCCAACAATTACAGCTTCCTGTTGGCGTATTCTGGGTTGACTCAAAACAAACCTGTTTTGTCATATGCCCACTTTACGCTTAAGAAAATGGATCGAGGTGGAATTTATGATCAAATAGGGGGTGGGTTTGCACGGTATTCCGTCGACAATAAATGGAAAGTTCCGCATTTTGAGAAAATGCTTTATGATAACGGTCAGCTTTTAAAACTTTATTCAGACGCTTATCAAGGCACTAATGACCAAGAATATCTGCACGTAATAAACCAAACTGCTACTTTTCTAGTGCAAGAACTTAAGGATGAAGCAGGTTTCTTTTATTCAGCATATGATGCTGACAGTGAAGGAGTTGAAGGTAAATATTACATTTGGACTGTCGATGAGTTTAACACATTGGTTTTAGAAGACACAGAATTGGCAAAAGCCTATTTCGGTATCAATGAAAGGGGATATTGGGAAGACAATGTGTTTATCTTATGCAGAACAGATGATGCATCGATTCTTAAACAATTTAACATTTCGAAAGAAACACTTGAGCGACGTATTGCACCTGTTGTCGATATATTGTTAGGGGAGCGTGCAAAACGCGTAAAACCAGGACTGGATGATAAATGTTTAACCAATTGGAATGCTTTAACAGTTAGTGGGTTTTGTTCTGCATATCGTGCGACCCAGAACATAGCGTACAAAGAGCAAGCTTTAACGACAATCAACTTACTGTTAAAACATCAATTGCGTTCTGACGGAAGTTTATGGCATAGCTACAAAGCAGGTGTGTCTACCATAGATGGTTTTTTGGAAGACTACGCTTCAGTTATTCAGAGTCTAATAGATGTGTATTATATCAGCTTTGAAACGACATACTTACAGCAGGCAAAAAGATTGCTTGAGTATACGATTGCGCACTTCTATAATGAGGACACCATGATGTTTCAGTTTACTTCTCATCAGTCCGATGATCTTGTAGCCAAACAAACGGATTACTTCGACAATGTCATTCCCTCTTCAAACAGCATGATGTGCCGCAACCTTTTGGCAATGAGCCACTTATTTGTAGATGTGAAATATAGAAGTATCGCACTGGAAATGATTGATTTAATTGCTCCTAAGGTTACACAGTATGGATCGGGATTTAGCAATTGGATGTTGGCTATGTTAGAGGCATTTGGCGACAAGAAAGACATTGTAATAGTGGGGGAGGAAGCGCATACATTTGCTAATGCAATTGAGGAAAAACGACAATTGAATTGGACAGTTATAGCAAATAAGGACGAAAAAGACTTACCTGTTTTTGAAGGACGATTTAGAGAATCTCAAACGCTTATATACATCTGTCAACACCAGACCTGTTTAGAACCAGTGGATAACGTCGCCAGTGCGCTCCAACTACTGGCATAAAAAAGGCAACCATTGCTGATTGCCTTTTGTATTTCATTATTCCTTTGGTTACTTAATCAGTGTCATTTCTTCAACCAAATGTCCTGCTCCTGCGAATACATCAATTACCCACAAGGTGTAACGAATATCAACTGAAATAGTACGTTGCAAATCTGGCTCAAAGGCGATGTCTCCGCTCATAGCTTCCCAGTTTCCGTCGAAAGCCGTACCTATTAGGTGACCATCTCCGTTAATAACTGGACTACCAGAGTTTCCTCCAGTAATGTCGTTGTTCGAAAGGAAGCAAACATGTAGTTCACCATCTTTGTCGGCGTAATTACCATAATTTCTGCTTTTCGCTAACTTTACAAAACGTTTAGGTAAATCAAATTCGATATCACCTGGAACGTACTTTTCTAATACGCCATCCATTGTTGTGAAGTAATCATAATGCACTGCATCAGCTGGGTAATAGTCTTTGATCGACCCGTAAGTCATACGCATTGTACTGTTGGCGTCAGCAGAGTACGCTTTGTTTGCGTTCATTTCCTGCAATCCTTTAACATATAATCTTTTGGCTTTTGAAAGCGACTCGTTAGATGCAGATACTGCTGGCACAACAACCTGTCTGTAATGATTGATGAACATTGCCATCATTTTATACATTGGGTCTTTTTTGAGTTTTTTAACGTTAACTTTATTTAAAAAGGAGTTTGTCTTGGCTTGGTCTGCAAATATTGATTTCTTGTAAATAGCGGCCGCCATTTTGTCGAAATCACCTTTGTATTTTGCAACCATCTTTAAGAAATCAACTGGTTGTTGGTCTTTTGGAATATCGTCGCTATAATGTCTGAACATTGCGGCACAAACTTCTTGATCAAGTGCCTTTATGTAGTCCTTATAATGTCCATCTACTTTACCTTTTAAACCATCAGCCATTTGAGTCAATTCTTCATCAGTTAAAGCAGGGTTCGTTAATGCACTAAATCTATAAGCGTACAAAAGTGCTTCGATGCCAATGATTGCCTCTTCAACAATATAGACTTGAGACATTTTGCTCTTGTGAAGCGTGCTGAAACCTTCTTCATATAAAGAAATAACATTTCCGTACAGCGCTTTTCTTGTTGGATCTGCGTTTGCCCATTTATTAAAAGCGTCTTCTTCCGCTTTCTTTCTATCTGCGATTTTCAAACGCTTTAAGCCACGTGTTTGACCCATAAAGTTTTTCCAGTAATTACTCACACCGGCATACTTTGAAGCATACATCAATTTGTATTCTTCATTCATTGACATATACTTTTCGTAGATGTCTAATTTTTCTCTTCTCACTTTTACACGTGCTGGGAATTCAGTTTCTGTAGAGAAGTTTATTCCGTAAGAAGTTAAATAACGGTCAGTGCTTCCAGGGTATCCAAAGATCATCGCAAAATCGCCATCTTTAACACCTTTCATTGATACAGGTAGGTGGTGCTTAGGCTTGTAAGGAACATTGTCTTCGCTATACTCAGCAGGATTGTTATCCTCGTCA
>JBLING010000183.1:0-5748 GCA_047639155.1 bacterium | reverse complement strand
GCACAAATATATATTGACTACAATCTGCCTACTCAGCACCTCACTGGGCTTTGGATTGTCGGTTGATTTTTATGGTCATGCATTGGACTTTACAGCAGCGTCGATCTCAAATGTAAAAGCGCCATTTACAATCAATAAGCAAAGTGTAACCCACGCTGTAAATTCAATTAAAAATGAGGATATAGAAGATATCATCAATGAAGTAAGGGCAACCCAAGCATTGTTTCATTTAGACGGAATGGGTGTTGTGTTGCTTAGCGATAAAATTATTACCCAAATTACGCCTTCCAAAAACACACAGAGCTTATTGAAGTACCGTTTACTTCAAGCACTGAACTACGACGTTCAGCTCACTTATACGCGAAATACCATAAGCTGTTTTGGTCGACTTGCACAAAAACCAGCTTCTTCGGTATACATCGTCTACCGCAACAAACGTTATACAAATCTTAACTTCAACGATATGCGTACCCATGGTATACGGTATGTGTATGACGACACAGAATACACTTCGTTGTCGAAAGCGTTGGACTATTCTGGTGAAGCACCTGAAGTAAATGCAAAACAATCCTCATCCTATTTGACCTGGTCGTTTCAAGGAAAATTGTACCGTCTTAAAGCGGTTCAAAACATTTCTTTTAATGAATACTTAAATGACTTACCACAATTTGAGTTGGGCCCGGCATACGTCAAAATGAGCCATTCTAAAGAGTTTCAAAGCTCAGTGCTTACTCCTTTAGAACAATACCTTGCTACCATGCATAGTAACATGCAAAAGGCCAACTTTTTATTGCAATTCGCTCAATCGGCATTTGAATACAAAACGGATGGCGATCAATATGGACAAGAGAAGTACAACTTCCCTGAAGAAACAGTAAATACTACATTTTCAGATTGTGAAGACCGCACTATCTTGTTGGCGTTTTTATATAAAAAACTTCTTGGTTTCGAAAGTGTGATGTTACATTTCGAAAACGAACAACACGTTTGTCTTGGTGTAAAAATACCAAATAGATCAAATGCGTATTCCTTTAAATATAAAGATGAAGCCTATATGGTATGTGAACCTACCGGAATTGGTTTTGATGTTGGAGAAACGGGTATTCCGTTAAAAAAAATTACCGAGGTTATCGATCTTTTCTAACTATTTCTTTGGCCCTTTTGGCTGCAATGGCCGCACTTCTAAATTAACCTGGTGGAAATTATCAGGTGTTCCCAAACTATAGATAATCATGTCAGCCACATCTTCTGGCATCAACATATAATCGTGCGGTTCTATCGCCGAATTTTTAAAGAAATCGGTTTTAACGGATCCTGGGAAAACACAGGTAACCTTTATACCGAAATCACGCATTTCCTTATACATAGACTGCGACATGCCTTTTACGGCAAACTTACTTCCGCAATACCCAGATACTTGAGGGTATCCTTCAATACCTGCTGTAGATGCGATATTCACAATGTGGCCTTTCCCTTGAGATTTCATCAAAGGCGTTGCAATCTTACACATGTAAAATATCCCGTTAACATTTGTCTCAAACATTTCAGTCCATTGATCAATCGTGTGGTCTTCTAAATATGCAAAGTATCCCAAACCTGCATTGTTTATCAAAACGTCGACCCGTTTACCCACTTTCTCAAACAGTTGCTCATAGGCCGCACTAACAGAATCGAAACTCCTTACATTGGCTGTAAAGAAGTGAAATTTGGGGTGATTTATTCCAGGTTTTGTTCTACCAAAGCCAACTACAATCGCATCCTTTTTCAACAAACCTTGTACTAAGGCTAGTCCTATTCCTTTGCTTACACCTGTTACCAAGCACACTTTATCTTTTAATATCATTTTCTTCTAAATCTAGCAACGCCCATTTTAAATCCTACCTCTGTCCGAAAGCCTGTTGCGTCATTAATTCGTGGAAAGCTTTCCGCCCCTCTTCTTTTTGAGAGTGTTAAAATATTCGAAACGTAGGCATCCAGAATAAACTTATGGCTTATGATGGTTGTAAAACCAATTGTAACGTCCAAGTGATGTGGATCGTAAATCACTTTCTTTAATACTTCTGTTTGTTCACCATGATTGCCGACTAGTTTTGAGAAATACCCTATACTATGTTCATAGCTATATCCGTAGCCAAAATAAACACCATTACGATATCGGCTTGAAGTTGGATAATGGCGGTATTGCATACCCACCATTACAGAATGAAAGCTGTCTGCTTCTGTAATATTTAATCCAATTGATTTTAGATTACGTACCCGAACATAGTTCCGCCACAAGTGATTTCCATTATTGTGGTGCAAAAGATTTAATTCAATTCCGGAATTCATTACGGCATTAAAGTCTAATAACAGCGCGTGGTCCAGTATGAGAGAGTCACTTAGTCTTGGTTTTCGCGGCAACGACTGATCCATTGTAATTCGACCAATACCAAAAGCCAGTTCCGAACTAAAAAACGCCGCATTTTTGTGAATATGAAATGGCGGTAAGGCTGTAAATTTCATCTCAGCACTTTGATCCATTTTATTAAAACCAACACCAATATTAAAATCTATTACGCCTTGGTTATACAATGTCCATTGGCGACCTACCATAAATGCATACCGATTGTATCTATATGCGTTGACAACAAAAGTTTTGGGGAAAAATTGACCTAAGCTGCTGTAATATGATTCTCTGACTAAACCTGTTTGAAGAGACAATCCAGCATAAAACCCATGAAAGCTATGAGAGTAGTTGGTTATATAATTCTTAAACGCAATTTTAACATTGTTATCCATGTAGTAGTTGGGCGTGATGACCAAATCAATACCAACACCATCTTGATTGCCGGGGCTATTGAAAAAAATTGGGTTGTAAGAATAAGTACCATTCAGTTGAATCCCTAGATTGAACTTTTCGTTCATATTAAATTCAACGCCGGATTTAAATCCATTTCTTAAGAACTGAACCGGATATTGATAGTAAACGCTTGAAAATTGTTGGGTTTTCCGAACTAATGTTTGTGCCTTGCTATTGAGACTTAAGCCCAATAGCAAAGTACATAAGAGACATACATATTTAGTTCTTAAGGTCATCTAGTCTATCGAATATCAGAAGTTCATCCCTTCAATAATGAACTTATTTTTGTCATAAACGTCATTGCGATACTGCACGTTCCAATCTTCATCAAAGAAAATGGTATTGTATAAGAAGAATACAGGTAATTGTTCGTTCAAACGGATAATCCTTGTTTCCGTCAGCGGCTGAATTCGTGTGGTTGTATCTTCAGCGTCATAGTCTTTCAGTCGCTCTTCATTTTGTGGTTCATAGCCCATATGTATGCGGAAGTCGTCCGCATCAAGGGTATCAATCTTTTGTGTTAAGAATTCTCCAAGAAGTAAGGGGTTTTCGACGCGAACGCAGCCATGACTTACCGCTCTTCCAGACCACTTAAACTTTGATTTTTGAGGTGTGTCGTGCAAGTAAATGCTGTACTTATTAGGGAAAATAAATTTTACTTTACCAAGTGCATTGGCGGGCCCTGATTTCTGTATGATTTCAAATGGCAGTTTACTTGGGTTGTACTTACGCCAATTGATCGTGTCTGAGCGCACTTCCTTCTTTTTGTAAAAAACGCCATAACCAGCATCAGCCAAATAATGGCTATCCGTTTTCATTTTCCACCACATCTCCCGTGTAATAATACTTCTTGGCACATTCCATGTTGGGTTGACAACCATGTATGCGACGCGACTATATATCTGTGGTGTTTCGTGATCGGCGGGTTTGAGCGATTTCTTTTCCAACGACTTTTTCAATTTGTCATTGTAGTTATACGGTCGTGGCTTGCCAATGCAGGTTGCCATCTTTTTTATACTGTCTTCGTAATGCAGTGTCAACTCGAAAGCCGGAAGGTTTACAGAGATATAGGGTTTCTCCTCTGGAAATTTGAACCAACGAATACGTTCCATATTGGCGGAAATTTGATTAATGCGGTCTTGCATGGATTCATTTAACAATCCAAAAGTGTTTCGACCAAAAATGGCGTCGTCGTACAAACCATAGCGTTGTTGAAATCTCCGTACGTATTTAGCGTAGCTTTTATTGTAGGTATTACTGTCAGCCTCCAACATCTCTACTTCCGAGATAACTTGAATTTGGTTCATTTTTTTGGCAATTGCGGGTAATAAAGTCGTTGTGTCTCCTGGTTCTAATTTGCGAACACCAGTAGTGTCAATTACTTCCCACTGTTCGCCTGCGTCTATCCGTTTAAGATATCCCAACAGTAAGTCTTGTAGATAAACATAGGCGGTGTCCTGAAGTGATGCCTTGTCTAGAACAGAACTAAAATCTTTATAGTCCATTACATCAAACAATGCAAAGTCCTCGTGTTTCCGCTTTGGCAGATGATAGGCACCTTGTAATACTATTTCTGGGTCCGTTCGACCAACAACACGGTCATAGTGAAGGGACAACATATTATCCGCAACCAAAAGCTCTAAAAGCGCTAGTTCACCATATAGCGACTTGATTTCACCAATCTTTAGATTGGATAAAATCGCCCTGATGGAGTCGTATTTATAATAAGATGGACGAAATCCTTCTTCTCGGCACCTAAAAATTCGGTTTAGAACAGGCTCGGCCATAGAGTCATCGACCAAGTACATTGCCCAAGCAGGTTTATACTTGTGTTCGTTGTAGTATTGAACCAAGGTGTCTCCGAATCGGAAACCGTTCATAAAAGTAGTATCGTTAACCTTCTTTTCTATGAACTTAACTAATTCTGATTTTTTGAAATTCCCACGCTCAACAAGCGCATCTAATTTGTCTTGATTTGGTTGTTTACAGGATACAACCACCAGCACAATTAATGCTGAGATATACAAAATCGGTTTCACAACATCAAATGTAAGGTTGCGTATGTTATTCAACCAACGTATTTAATAATTCGATTGGTATGAATTGTTTATTGTTAAGGATTTTTGATTTTCCGTTGTAATACGTTTGTGGGTGATAGATAAACATACAGCTTCCACCTTGAATAAGATCAACAATATACTCGTTTACATCATTCGCAACTGCAGGACAACCAAAGCTACGTCCAACTGATTGTTGCGCTTCAGCTATCTCTTCACTTACATAATTAGCGCCATGAACTACAATGCCTCTTGCGAATGCATTACTGTTAAATCCTGGTTCTAATCCACGAAGCTTAAGCGAGTATCTATGTTTCCCGTTGTAAGGTTGACCAGTAACATAAAATCCAAGTGAAGATTTCTTCGAATTTGATTTATTGGAAAACGACTGTGCGTATTTGTCGCCCGAATATTTTCCATGGGCAACCAATTCATTGAATACGACTAACTTGCTGTTTATGTCTAAAACCCAAAGGCGTTTTTGACTGCTTTGTTTAGAGAAATCAAGAACAGATAAAAACTGGGTATTACTCAATTCATTGGTGTATCGCAGATACAAATATCCTTTTAGTGCTTTTTTAAATACAACCTTATTCAATTTGGATTCTTCTAGGCCAAATTGGGTATAAAGATTGTCGGCTGTTTTCTCAAAATCAACTCCGTCAGTTGAAACCTCAACTTGGTAGTTAAAATCATTCGAACCAACACTCGGAGAATGAAAAGATTGTAATCCTATGAAAAGGAAACACAAAACAGAAACAAAAAGACTGCGCTTTGCCATCAAGGATGCAAAATTAATAGAAACATACATATTCCAATACACATTTTTAAAGCGCCCGATGCCTAATCGAT
>JBLING010000182.1:0-5802 GCA_047639155.1 bacterium | reverse complement strand
CGGATGTGATTAAGGAAATAGTCGATTTAAAACACAAACGCGCTCAACTATTGGGTTACGGAAGTCACGCCAATTTTGTTTTAACTGAGCGAATGGCTGAAACACCTGAAAAAGTATTTTCCTTTCTGGATGAAATTGAAACCAAAGCACTTCCATTTGCCAAAAAAGAGTTTGAGACTTTGTCGAAATATGCCAACGATTTAGACGGTCTGGACCATCTAGAAAAGTGGGATGGTGCTTTTTATTCAGAAAAATTAAAGAAGGAAAAATTCAACATCGATGACGAATTGCTCCGCCCATATCTTGAACTAGACAAAGTCGTTCAAGGTGTGTTTGATACAGCAAGTAAACTATATGGACTTCACTTTAATAAAGTAACCGACGTCGATGTGTACCATGAAGATGTTGTCACGTATGAAGTTACAGATGAGTCTGGGCAACATGTTTCTGTTTTTTATGCTGATTTCTTTCCACGCCCTGGCAAGAGACAAGGCGCTTGGATGACGTCGTTTCAATCACAAAAAATTGTAGATGGGAAAGAGCAGCGACCACATGTATCCATTGTTTGTAATTTCACAAAGCCAACGGAGACAAAGCCGTCACTACTAACCTTTATTGAAGTAACGACCTTGTTTCATGAGTTTGGGCACGCTTTACATGGTATTTTGGCCAATGGCACATACGCTAGTCTGAGTGGTACAAACGTATACTGGGATTTCGTAGAACTGCCTTCTCAATTGATGGAGAATTGGTGTTACCAAAAGGAATGTCTGGATCTATTCGCCAAACATTATGAAACGAATGATCCGATACCTGAAGAATATATTGAACGCATAAAGCAATCTGCGAACTTTATGAGTGGTATGGCAACAATTCGTCAGATTGGATTGGGCAAATTGGATATGGGATGGCACGGTAAACCTGTTGATGCGAACGTTGATGTTAAAGCATACGAAACGGAGCTTCTGACAGGGCTGGATTTATATCCTTCGGTAGAGGAAGCCTGTACAAGCACATCGTTTTCCCACATATTTCAGGGCGGGTACTCAAGCGGATATTACAGTTACAAATGGGCTGAGGTACTGGACGCTGATGCTTTTGAAGCGTTCCAAGAATCGGGTATATTCGATAAAACTATTGCCACTAAATTTAAGGAGAATGTGTTGATGGCCGGAGGAGCTGAACACCCTTCCGAGTTGTATCGAAGATTTAGAGGACGAGATGCATCTCCGGATGCATTGTTGAAGCGAGCGGGACTCGCTTGACGTGGTCAGATTGGAGATTTCTGATTGATGATTTCTGATTACACCGAGTACGTCATTCAGCGGTTCCGACGCAGGAGGAAACGAAGAATCTGTTGATTGGAGACATATTATATTAAGTTCGAGTCGGCTAGGTTAAATGAAGTATCACGACAACAGAACATATGCAACCAATGCAATTGGTATAACTTTAGACCTTAGGAAACTTAAATTTCTGGTTCCTGAGTTTTTTCGATTACTAATAAGTATCAAATACTGGTTTACAAATGGTGGCCGTACCGTTATCGCAGAACACGTCCAAGAACACATCCAAGGTGGAGACAGTCAGAGAGCAATTGTTGTAACTATAAAACCGCTAATTGTCGCTGCATATAATGAGGATATTGATTGTGTAGTTATGCTCGGCTATAAAAAACGAGTCCAGCGACTTTTCAATTTTGAAGTTGGAACGAAGCTGGTATGTGTCAATACCTTTGGCAGTGACCGTGAAATGCAAAAAGACCTAATACCGGGCCCTAAATACAGTGAGACTTGGAATATGGTTTATCCCGTTATTGCCGAAATGGTATCATCAGACTTTGACAAAATAAAAAAGCGAAGAAAAGAAATAGGGACATCCGGGTACGCTTACGTACAGACCTTATAAAATGAATATTAAAACTAAATCCTAATGTATATCGAAATGGGCTTCCTGTTTATGCGCAAGAAAGTGCTGTCAAGTAGTTGTGTACAACAGTGACACAACACGATTGACTCAGGACAATTGACTATCTATTAAAAGGTCGTTGTAATTTGGTCTGAGGAAAAAACCGTATACGAAGTAGGGAAAGAATGAACAAACGAAGCGCGCTCATAGGTATGCTAGTGATTGTTGCTATTTTAGCAGCGATAGGTATTACCAAACTTGGTTTGAAGACCAAAACCATCATCAACACGACATTTGAGGAGTTAGAAACACAATTTAAACAAGACAGTTCGCAAGATCCGTTAAATTTTGAGTTCGTCGCACAAACGCTTTACAACAATACAATGTTGTTAGATCTAAAATCCGACATGTTGGTTGATCAAATAGAATAAATTAAAGATTACCTAATTGAAATTAGTCAAGATTATGACGACTATGCTTTTGAGAAACCTTCTATAACTGCCAAAATATCAAATCTAAAGGTTCAAATTTCAAATCATAGAAATTGGATTGATTCATTGTATTCTGGTAATATGTCGACCTTAACGAACTCCTTGAAACAGACGAACAGAAACTGAATGGCAAGATGATACCATGGGAAGAATACTATTTTCAACATGCACCACTTGCTGCTGTATTCACGATACTAACCCGACACCAATCAATTGTAAGAAGCATAAAAGTACTGTTCTGGACAGTCTTAAATCGACAATGGATGTGGTAATCTTAGACAATCGTAAAACAGAAACACAGTAGACGATAGTTCGCTTGTTGTCATCGAAGCTTTCTTCTCAAAGAAAATAATGCAGTTGATTTAAAGTAAATTTGATTTACATCCGTCTTCAATTCTATGAAGGCCATGTTGTCTGCAGAAATGACTAAAAAAAAGAAGCAAACGGTAACGGAATCCATTAAAAAGTATGGGAGCCAGCTGTTTGGGTTTATACAGTCGAAAGTAACCAACAGCGAAGACGCTAAAGACATACTCCAAGACGTATGGTACCAGTTTAGTCGACTTACAAATCTCGACGAAATTGAAAACGTAAGCGGGTGGTTGTATAATGTTAGTCGCAATCGGATAACCGACAATTACCGCAAAAAGAAAACGGCGTCATTGGAAGACTTCACAGTTGAAGGAGAAGATGGCGAGTTATCGGTAATCGACATATTGTTGGTCGATGATTCGAACAACCCCGAACTTGGCTTGTTCAAAGAAGTCTTTTGGGATGCTTTGCTAAAAGCGTTGGATGAATTACCGGAAAGTCAACGATCCGTGTTCGTATTAAACGAGTTGGAAGACGTGACTTTAAAGGAAATTTCGGAACTGCAAGGCGAAAACATAAAGACAATTATAAGCCGTAAAGGCTACGCAGTCAAACACTTAAGAAAGAAATTAAACTTTATATATCAAGAAATTAACAATTAGAATTATGGATATCGAAAACAGCATGCGCGAGGGCTCAATAATCAAAAAAGCATTTATCATCTTATTCTTTGCTGCTGCAATGGCAGGAATGGTTGCCGTATTAATGCTCGTATGGAATGCCATATTACCTAAAGTTATAGGTGTCACGGAAGTCAATTATTGGCAGATGTTGGGCATTCTCTTCTTAAGCAAAATTCTCTTTGGTGGCTCCAAGTTTGGTTCTGGGAAAGACAAACACCGAAAACGTCGTCAGATGCGCGAAAAATTTAAGTCTATGACGGATGAGGAAAAGACCGCGTTTAAATCTGAGTGGAAATCGAGATGGGAGAAGTGTTGATTGGGTAGTTAGGACACTTCGTTTTGGGGGCGCTGTCGCTTTTGGCGTTTTGGCGTTTTAAGTTGAGAACGTCATTCAGAGTTTCCGACACCAGGAGGAAACGAAGAATCTAATGAATTGCGCAGGATTATTTACAGATTCTTCCGTTTTAGTTACCTCAAACCTCTGAAATGCAACCGGTTTGTATTAAGAACTCGTAATACTAATCAGTCTTAGCAAACGCATACCCAATTATCGTCCCTGTCACAACCGCAACAATAGAAGATGGTAAAACGTCCACCATGGTGAGGATGATGAGTATTGGGAACATAACCGTGACTATGGCAAATTGAATGGCTCTAATGCCAATTCCTTTGCCTTCTTTAATTCTGTTGATCAAAAGTCCAATTATGCTTGTAACAGCAATAATTGAACACGACCACACAACTATCATTTCAGTATCCATAATCTTCCAATTAATTTGTTGACGCCTAAAACAGCTAAACTGAATTTAACGCTATTCAATAATAACATTTTGAAATCAAGACGAACGAAGTGGTACCAAAGTTTATTAATTCCATGCTATACCCTTAACAACATAATTTATCCTGTTGCATAGGTGGACATTTTTCTGAACCATAGCTACAAAAAACACAGCAATCCCCTTGATTGGGCTTTAAAACTGTCTTACAGTTTTCGCATTCATAGAAAAATTGACACGCGTCTGTTGGCATGGTTTCTTCTTTTTTGTTTCCGCAGGCAGGACACGTAATTGTTGACTGTAGGATAACCTTCATACTATTCGTATTTTTTGCTTGTTACTGTATATCCAAGGGCATTCACTGCTTCTTCAATTTCCGCAGAATTTGTTATGGTAGTATCAAACGATACGGTTGCATGCTCATGCTTGTAAGAAGCCTTGGAGTCGAAAACGCCTTGTATAGTATTCACCTTGAATTCTATTGTATTTTGGCAGCTTTCACATGTCATGCCAGCAATCGAGTATTCAATTGTCTGGGCATTTGATCTGTCAATTACAGATTGTCCTTTTTCGTTATTTGGATAAAATATTTTTGAATAAACAGGAAAAGCGAGCATTAAGATTGCAAAAACGGTAACGATGCCTAAGAATGTTTTTCCCTGCAAAAATGATTGTTTTTCGTCTTCCTCACAATCACAATCCATTTCTTTTTTAACCTTTAACTTTTGATACCATGCAAATCCGAGAACCAAAACCGTAAAGCAAATAAGGTATGGTCGAAGTGGCTCTAGCCATGAAAATGCAGTGGCAAAACTTCCTGTTCCCGCTACAAGTGCCAAAAGCGGCGTAATACAGCACAACGACGACGCAATGGCTGTCAACACACCCGCCCCAATATATTTATTCCCTGATTTCATGCCGGTGTTAATTCATTATATTCCTGAAGAATTTGAAACATTGGTTGAAGAATATGCAATTTTTTAGTCGTTAGTGAATAGAAAATTGCCTGCGCTTCCCGTTCGGTTTCAATAAGATTTCTGTCTTTAAGTTTTCTAAGATGCTGTGAAATAGAAGATATCGTCATTCCCATTATGTCACTAATATCGCAAACGCACAGCCGCTGTTCTTCATGAAGTGAAAAAAGAATTTTCAATCTAACCTTATTCCCAGCGAGCTCAAGTACGCTAGAAACAATATCAAACGTATTTTCAAGACCAGTCACTCTATCTCTACATCGCTCAATTTGTTCTACATCTGCCTTTTGCCGTATACAAGAACCATTGTCCATAGCACAAAGGTAATGTATTATCGTATTTAAGCAAATGCTTAAATAAGTTTCACAACGACTTAAGTTTTATAAAATATCAACGAATTGCCAAACGGGTCTGTCAAGCACAATTCTTGTTTCGCCTATTGCAACTTATTGATTCGCGGATTCAACATTTTGCACTTTTTTGATATTAACACGCTGTGCAGCGATTTAAGATTAGAACACTCAATACTAACTTTCGTTCCAGGTGTTCCGTTTCCGTGGTTCTCCGAAAGATGTAGTAAGCATGAGCCTCGAGATACTTGCATGTACAAAGGCATGTTGTCTTCAAAGCGATGCCCCAATCAACAGTAAAACCTAAA
>JBLING010000181.1:0-5819 GCA_047639155.1 bacterium | reverse complement strand
GGACGGAGTAACGATGTTTTTCGCGAGTGACAGACCCGGCGGTATGGGCGGAACGGACATTTGGTACTCAAAGAAAATAAATGGTCATTGGGGCAACCCTATTAACCTTGGTCCATCGATCAACACATCACGAGATGAACAGTTTCCATTTATCCATAATGACGGAAGTACACTTTATTTTACTTCTGAAGGCCTACCTGGCATGGGTAAATCAGACATATTCTTAACGCGAAATATAAACGGTCAGTGGTCTAAACCAATGAACATAGGATATCCGATAAATACCGGAGGAGATGAATGGAACTTTATCGTTAATCGAAAAGGAGACATTGCCTATTTTTCAAGTACGGGTTTGAAGCCCAATTATGGTGGCATGGACATTTATTCAATTGAACTGTATGAAGAAGCAAGGCCGAAGAAAACAAGTTACGTACGCGGCATTGTTACCGATAAGTTTACCGGGAAAGCGCTTCGAGCAGACATTGAATTATTTAGCTTAAAGACGGGTGAACGCGTAACAAGTACGTATTCTGATGTCAAAAATGGGAAGTTTTTGCTCAACCTTCCTGCAAACAGTGAATATGCATTTAAAGCAGGTGCTACTGGTTATGCGTATCATTCCGAAAATTTCTCGTTAACGGAAAGTAGTTTATACGAACCGTACACGTTGATTATCAAACTAGAGCCAATCAAAAAAGATGTGCGCATGGTGATGAAAAACGTATTGTTTGAAGTTGACAAATCACAGTTAAAATCGGAATCACATGTTGAGTTGGACCAACTGGTTGATTACCTCAATAGAAACAGCACTTTGCGTATTGAAATCGGTGGACATACCGACAATACAGGCTCAGAACAACGTAACAATACGCTTTCCGGTGAGCGGGCTGAATCTGTATACAACTACCTAATAACGAATGGAATAGTAGGCACTCGTCTAACCTACAAAGGATATGGAAACAGTCAACCCGTTAGCACCAATGATACTGATGAAGGCAGAGCGTTGAATCGCAGGACTGAGGTAAAAATTCTTTAAAATTAGATTAAATGAACAGCCATTTTGCCCTTTTTGTCTTGGGTAAATTGAATGTGTTCTTGTAAAGTAGTGGCAAGTGATATGCCCACAAAATCAGCTTTAATGGGGAAACGGGTATGATCCCGATTCGCCAAAATAGCCGTATGTAATTGTCTTGGGTTTTGTTCTAAAATTGGCAGCGTTGCATACATAAGTGTTTTACCACTATTCAGTACGTCATCCACCAATACAACATTACAGTCCTCAAGTGTTTGATCGCAGTGAACCGAAATGCCCTCAAAGGTTGGATTTTCTTTGTCGATAGTTATACGCCCCAACTGAAGCTTAAGTGTTGATATTTCTTGTAACACGTCAAATAGCAAACTGCTCACTATACTTCCCTTTTTCTCAATACCGATGATAACCAACATTTTAGCATTGTAGTTATTTTCCAATATCTGCCACGCCATGCGCGTAATCTTTTGTTGGATAGCGTTGTGGTTTAATATGAGGGTTTGGGCTAGTTTGGTCATGATTTTACCATGGTATTGGGATGCAATTCTTCCGAAAAAGTTTTATGCAATTTAACAACCTGCTTAACTAAAGAGAAGTTTGTAGAGTTTTTAATAATATGATCTGCATGTTCTAGGCGATCCTTATCACTTAACTGGTTCTCAATGCGTTTAAGCACCTCTTCTCGGCGTATTCCATCCCTCTTGGTAATACGTTCTAATCGTATATCAATGGGACAGGTAACGACAATTAATTTATCGAGTTCCTTATAACTTTCAGCTTCTATCAAAAGAGCCGCTTCTTTTACAGAATACGGATGTCCTTCTACTTCTTGCAATTTCACCCATTCAGCGTAATCTTCAAACACTGCTGGATGCACTATATGATTCAGAATGCGTAACTGTGGCGGGTTGTTAAAAACTATCTTAGAGAGGTATTCTCTGTCAAGATTATCGTCTTTGTCGTATACATCCCATCCAAAAGCCAAACGAAGTTTCTTTTTCAACTCCTCACTTTCAGACATCAACTGTTTCGCCCGATTGTCGGCATTATAAACAGGCACACCAAGGTGTTCAAAAATGGAACACACTGTTGATTTACCGGAACCTATTCCCCCGGTCACCCCTATTTTGAGATGCTTCGACAATTCTTTATCGTTTACTTTTTAGTTGCTGGTTGCCCATTCAATATGTTAGTAGAATCCATAGAGACTGAAGATTTTTCAATTTTCAATTTCCCTCCAGCTTCCGTATCAATAATGAATGTTGTGTCTCGAATTTCAGCAATTTTTCCGTGAATACCGCCAGTTGTGACAATCTTTTCACCTTTTTTAATGCCTTCTTTAAAAGCGATTTGCGCCTTATTTTTTTTCATTTGAGGACGTATCATAAAAAAGTACATCACAACAAACATGGCACCTAACATGATTATCATGCTATATCCACCACCACCTGCGGGTGCAGGTGCAACTTGAAGAATTATTAAATCCATTGTATATCTATTTGTTTATTCGCTTGGCAAAACCAAAGCTTTAAAAGTTAAAATCGTTTCTGGTGGAACCGTGTTCGCCAAAATAGTGACATTTTTAATTTGGTTGCCAGGTTTGTTCTTGCTGTTAAATTTTACTTCAATCTCGCTTGACTCTCCTGGAGCTATTGGCTTACGCTCCCATTTAGGCACTGTACAACCACAAGTTGCGGTCACTTTATTGATTACCAAATCTTCATTACCGTCATTGGTAAATCGGTAAATGTGCTTTACTTCTTCTCCCTCATTCACTTTACCAAAATCCCATTCTATGTGTTTAAACTTAAACTTTGGTTCAGGGTTCTCAGCATAGGGATTATTTGCTGTTTTATTGTTATCTGCAATGGCAGGATCTATACGCCCGTCATTGTTATGATTGCTAGAATTACAACTGGAAAGCGCTAAAATTACGACACTTGTAAATATTAATATCAGACTCTTTTTCATGCGTTTATTCACTTTAATTTATACCAGTTAATCGTTAACAAAATTAGATTTATTGGTGGCTTAACCCACCATTCCTCTACCTTTTTTTACCAAATTTCCCTCTGCTTGTAATTGTTTCACCAACTTGTCTAAAACACCGTTGATAAACTTACTACTTTGAGGTGTGCTGTAGTCTTTGGCCAGTTCAAGGTATTCATTCAAACTCACCTTTATAGGGATATACGGGAAATGAAGAAGTTCTGTTAGTGCCATTGTCATTAACACCATATCGGTCTTTGCAATTCTGTCTTTATCCCACTTCGGCGCTGATTTATCAACCATGTCTTCGAAATCGTCGTAATGTCGAACTGTTTTTTCGAGTAACTCTTCTGCGAATATCCAATCAGACTCCTCCGTATTGTTTCTGTTGCCTTTTGTTGACTTATCTGCAAACACACACTTAACAAATTGATGTACTGCATTTCGAACGGGAATACGTTCATCCTCCCAAAGCATGTTTATTTCCTCCATTTCTTGAGAAAAATCATCATTCACTTCAATGATGTATTTGTACAGCTTCAAGAATCCTTTCTCCTGTTCTTCCACAGATGGATTTTCCATTTCCAAATACGGTTGCATCTCTTCAGACTTTCGCATCTCCTTAATGACTGCACGCAGCACTCCAGGATTGTCTTGCCATCTATGGCTAGGTTTGGCCATAAACCCAGCAATTTCTTTATGCTGAACCAATTTGTCGTAGATGCCAGAGAACGACAAATTGGCGTACTCTCGACTACCCTCATCAGTTTGCAGATATTTATTCTCTGCAGGATTCATGTGCGTTCTAAAATAGTGTGTCAACTCGATCGGGAAAAGTAAAACCGTAATAAAGTTGTTTTCAATACCAGATACCGAATTTTTAAGGTATGATTTTGATTTGTTCAAACTAGGCGATTCGTCTTGCAAATACGCGTACAAAGCTTGAAAAGCCTTGATTCTAATGAGTCTTCTGTTGAGCATGAAAATAAAGCGGCAAAGATATGTGAATAGCTCAGAGCTTAAACATTGCCGGAAAATAAAAAGTCAATTTCTTTTGAAGGGATATTAAATCGTTCTCCTAAACTGTGATTTGTTAGATGCCCCTTGTAGATATAGGCTCCCTTTCGAAGGCCATCACTGGCCCACAAATAATTATAGATCCCACCTTCATTACCAATTTCCAACATTAAAGGCGATAAAACGTTACTTAGCGCATAACTGGCTGTACGACTTACCCGGGATGCGATGTTCGGAACACAGTAATGCAGCACATCATGTTTTAAAAAGGTTGGGTTTTCGTGATTTGTTATTTCACTGGTTTCAAAACATCCACCTTGATCGATAGAAACATCGACAATTAATGACTTCGCTTTCATTTTTTGGACCATCGTTTCAGAAACTACCATTGGGCTTCTACCTTCAGAACTTCTTAAAGCACCTATGGCAACATCACAATTCATTAATGCCTTTTGCAAAATGTGCGGCAAAATTGTTGAGGACGCTAGTCTCCTGCCCAAACTCGCTTCTAATCGTCGAAGGCGGTGTAGCGAATTGTCGAACACGGTTACATGTGCCCCCAATCCCACTGCTGCACGAACGGCATATTCACCAACTGAACCGGCGCCAATGATAACAATATCTGTAGGAGGTATACCAGGAATACCACCAATTAATTCACCTTTCCCGTTTTTTGAATTGTTCAAATATTCAGCAGCAATAAGCACAGAAGCACGACCAGCGATTTCGCTCATAGCACGAATCACGGGCAAAGTTCCACCGTCATCACGCATAAACTCGTACCCAATTGCTGTTATTTTCTTTCGAGACATCTGAACCAAACAGTCTCTTTTTAAATCTGAAAGTTGTAATGCACTAAAAATTGTTTGCCCTGGCTTCATCAATTCAACTTCTTCCATTGTTGGCGGAGCAACCTTTAGAATGATGTCACCCTCAAACGCTGCTTTGTGGTCGAATAAAATTTGGGCTCCTGCAGTACTATATTCAATATCGGAGAAATTAGCCAGCTTACCAGCATTGGTTTCAATCTGGACATCATGGCCATTACTTACCAGCATTTCAACAGAAAGTGGAGAGAGAGACACGCGCTTTTCTTGATAGGTAATTTCAGCAGGGACCGTTATTGTTAAACGGCTTTGCTTTTGCTTAAGCTGCTGCAATTTCTCTTGAGGCTGCATGCTTGCTTGTTTGGCCAAATCAGACCAGGTCTTTTTAGAAAAATCTGCCATTTAAAATGTATTTAAACTGATTCTGTTTGAAAATATCGTTGTTCATCAAAGATACTTTAAATGAAAGATATCATACTTTCGAAGGCTGAATATTTGTCTACTAATTAGAGCGGTGATAGATAATTAATTTTCCCAACCTGGTAATTATTGCGGTACTTGTACGTTTGATTTATAGTACGTTATGATTTTAAAGAAGCAATACATCAAGGTATTTTTTATTCTGCTGTTAAGCACCCAAGTTGCATTCGCCGATCACGAAGATGAAAAATCGGATTCAACGAAAGATTTAGCTGTAGAAAGTAACACAACCGATGAGCAGTCAAGTTCAAACGATTCTAATTTAGCTGACGCAGAATCACCTGTATTATTTACGGATGAGATTACAGAATTCTTTGACAATGAAATTCCTGTAGATAGTGGCTTGTTCTTCAAGCACATTAATTCTTTGGAATTTCAAATCTCAATGGACTATAACTCTGAAGTGAAACGATTCATCGACTACTTTGGAACGAGCTGGCAATCAAAACTGAAGGAAATGATTACCCTCAGCGAGC
>JBLING010000180.1:0-5826 GCA_047639155.1 bacterium | reverse complement strand
GCTTAGCTGTAACCCCAACTTTTGACGAAGAGTATAATATGACTGGCACTGCTTATTATGGTGGAGACTATTTACTTCCTTGTCAATGTTTGGAAGCAATGGTTGACAATGATACAATTCCCGACTTAGCGTGTATTCTTAACTGCAAATACGATACTATATCTTTCAAGCAATCTATTATTCATTATAATAAAAACGGGGATTTAACTACTGTATTTCGTTTATCAGATGGTGATACTGCCCAGTCAGAAAACAGGAGATATAATGAAAATGGTTTATGTACGGCTAGTTATAGCGGTAAGACAGCATTTCTGACTAAGTATGACGATTTAGGTCGAAAATCGTGGGAAAGCTATAATCATGGCAATGTTGAAAATATGTATGAATTGGTCTATGAATATAAAGATTCAATAACATTGATTTTTGGACTTGAAGATGGGCTCAAACGATTAACCGAGAAATCAATTGCCCATACAAACGGAGATAGCCAGGAGATAGTGTACTTTTTTGATTCATCTGTTGAAATAATAAATTTCAAAAACGGAATCAAACATTCTAAAGAAAAATATGGAAACGGTTCATTAACGGAGAAATGGGAATTTATTCATTCAACGGAGACTGGTAAAAACATAACCACAGCCCTCAAAAATAGTGACGTCAATTATAGAATAATAGAAGAAACCTGGTAAATACCTACACCTTAAACTCCGACGTCTCGTGGAATGTGACATCCGGATTGTTGCTACGCGCCATTTGTAGCACATACGGCGAGGACGCTAGATAAACGCGGTTTCCATCTTTGTCAATTACGATTTCTCTTGGTCGGTATTGACAGAACTCATCAATTTTAGACACATCCCCAGTCATCCAGCAAGCCTTATGAAACTGCAATGCTTCAAATCGACAGGTAGCACCATATTCATGTTCTAAACGATATTGAATCACTTCAAACTGAAGTTCACCAACAACACCAATGTATTTTCTGTTTCCAGGATTTTGACGGAACAATTGTGCAACTCCTTCATCCGTTAATTGGTCAATACCTTTTTCCAGTTGTTTGCTTTTCATCGGATCAAGGTTGATTACTTCTTTAAATATCTCTGGAGAAAAGCTCGGGATTCCTTTGTACATAATCTTTTCCCCTTCTGTCATTGTATCCCCAATCTTAAAACTCCCCGTGTCATAAAGACCTATTACATCCCCAGGGAATGCGGATTCAATTACAGTCTTGCTTTGAGCCAAGAAATTGTATGGGTTACTAAACCGCATATTCTTGTCTAGTCTTACCTGATGGTAGAATTTGTTTCGTTGAAACTCTCCTGAACAAACCCGTAAAAAAGCGATTCTATCGCGATGCTTGGGATCTAAATTGGCATGAATTTTAAAGATAAAACCAGTAAACTTATCTTCCGTTGGTTCTACTTTTCGAATATCTGTTTGTCGAGCTAATGGAGACGGAGCAATTTCAATAAAGGTATCCAACAGCTCTTGGATGCCAAAGTTGTTTACTGCTGATCCAAAGAAAACAGGTGCCAACAACCCTTCTTTGTACAAGTTTTGGTCAAAGGGTTCATACACGCCTTCTATCAACTCAACGTCTTCGCGCAGTTGATCTGCGTTCTTCTTTCCTACCAATTCGTCCAAACGACTATCTGACAAATCCTCTATAGCAGTGTAATATTTGGCTTTTTTAGTTTTAGTTGCTTCGAAAATGTTTAAGCTTTTGTTGTGCAACAGATAAACACCTTTAAATTCACGTCCCATATTAATCGGCCAACTCAACGGTCGAACAGATATACTAAGCTCTTCTTCTAGCTCGTCCAACAAATCAAATGGATCACGACCATCTCTATCGAGTTTATTAATAAACACAATTACAGGTGTGTTGCGCATTCGACAAACCTCCATAAGACGTCTTGTTTGCGCCTCAACACCTTTTACACAGTCGATTACCAGTATTACACTATCAACCGCTGTAAGTGTCCTAAACGTGTCTTCAGCAAAGTCTCTGTGACCAGGTGTATCTAAAATATTTATCAGCTTGTCTTTGTAATCAAAGGCCATTACAGAAGTTGCAACTGAAATACCCCTTTGCTTTTCTATTTCCATGAAGTCGGAAGTAGCCGTTTTTGTGATTTTATTGTTCTTTACAGCACCGGCAACATTGATTGCGCCACCAAATAACAGAAGTTTTTCTGTTAAGGTTGTTTTACCAGCATCAGGGTGACTGATAATGCCAAATGTTTTCCGTTTTTGGATTTCCTTTGCTAAACTCATAAAATCAAGTGCAAGGATAGGAAATATGCAGAATTATTGATTGATAATTGAGATTTAATAATGTCGATTCCCGTTAGTCAACTTGAATTCAGACTAGACACGTTGAATGAGTTTCGACAAACGCATATCTTTACATCGAACAATGACCAAATACAATTTCGTTAAATACACCTCTTCACTAACCTGCTTTTGTCTATTGGTTGGCTTTACCCCTAAAATAATTAAGGTGGTTTTTCAAAAGCAACCTAAAGGCATGGTTTATATCCCAACAGGTACGTATAATTCAGAATCTGGAGTAAAAACTAACATCACCCCCATTTGGATGCAGGAAAAGGAAGTTACAAATGAGCAGTATTTGGAATATCTAAACGAATTGAGAGACAGTAGTCTAACGGATAGTTTTCTCAAAGCATATCCCGATACAAGTCTGATAAACAAGGAGTTCTGTATCTCGGACTACTTCAATTATTTCGAAAATGAGTTGTTTCAAGACTTTCCTGTAGTTGGATTAACTCTAAACCAAATAAACGGATACGCCTTATGGCTAACCGCTAAGCTTAGATTAGAAAATCCTGAGTTCTCAATGGACTGTAGGCTTCCTTCTGTCGCAGAATGGAAATATGCTTCAGCTGGTGGCCGAAGTTTAAACAACTACGCAAACAATTCTTCGAGCACAACGAACTCGTTGGGTGACCATTTGTTTCATTTCTTTTACGGAGACTTTAGATATGAGTTTTATCGCAACATATATGGTTGCCAATTGGATTATTATGACCATTTCGGATCAACTTATGACTATGCGTACGAACGATATTACTTGAAAGTATCAACGAAAAATCTTAAAAAGGTTAAAACAAAGAACTTAGTAAATCACACTATGCGACGCGGGTTTCCAACTAGAGCAAAATCATTTTTCCCAAATGATTATGGCTTGTATAACACAGCTGGTAATGTTGCAGAACTGGTAATGTATGATGAGAAAAACACCATTGCAGTTGGAGGTAGCTACAAGACAGGGCCCGAATATTGTCGCATCCATTACGAAAAGCTGTACCCTTTTGATCACACATCACCTCAAGTGGATCTAGGATTTAGGTTGGTGTGTAATTATGATAAGAAATTTAAATACTAAACTTATCCATCAAGCAAAATACCGTTGCTAAACCAGATGAATTGAATCATACAAGATTCAATTTATCATTTTACATTTACCATTCTACATTTCACAATGTTCTCCTTATTTTTGCCGAAATTTTCTGAGATGAAAAAAATATTTATATCAATACTCATTTTATCCGCATTATCCTGCGGTAACCCTTATAAAAAAATAATTAAAACTTTGGATTTACAAGACGGACTTTACGCTGAGATGATTTCCTCAAAAGGATCAATCTACATTAAATTAGAACCAACCTTAGCCCCTATTACCACAGCAAATTTTGTTGGTTTAGCAGAAGGGACAATTGAAAATAATTTCAGAAAACTGGGAGAACCTTACTTTGATGGATTGACTTTCCATAGAGTTGTTCCAAATTTCGTAGTACAAGGTGGTGACCCAATGGGCTCAGGAATGGGCGGTCCTGGATATCGTTTTAAAACAGAAGTGCATGCAGAGTTGGCGCACAACAAAGCCGGTACAGTAGCCATGGCCAATTCTGGTCCTGATACCAACGGCAGCCAGTTTTATATTACACATACAGCAACTCCGCATCTTGATGGCGGTTACAATGTATTTGGATACGTAGTTTCTGGAATGGAGATCGTAAACGAACTTCGCCAAGGAGATACCATCATTAAGGTCAATATTATCCGTATCGGTAAGGATGCGAAAGATTTTGATGCAGTTGCAAATTTCAAAAAATTATAAGCTTGCAAACCTTTTCTGAAGAACGCGTAATTGAAGGCTCGAAAGAGCTTCCCATTACCCTAGACGTTACTTTTAACCCAGACGGCCGAAACATGCCTGTGGTTATTTTTTGCCATGGATTTAAGGGATTTAAAGATTGGGGACCTTGGAACCTTGTTGCAAAGGTGATGGCCGAAGCCGGTTTCTTTTTCATCAAGATGAACTTTTCACACAATGGTGTGGCTGCTTCAGACTTAACAGACATTACAGATGGAGAGGCGTTTGGAGCCAACAACTTTACCACAGAACTAAATGACTTGGGGAATCTGATGGATTGGTTGGTGACCGACAATGAAGAATACCGCCATTACATCGATACAAAAAACGTAAACCTTATTGGTCATAGTCGAGGTGCGATTACAGTGTTGCTCAAAACACTAGAAGATGATCGCGTGCAGCGTGTTATGACTTGGGCTGGTGCTTTTAACATTCAAAAGTTTGTTTCGTTAGAGGAGGATGCTTTGTGGCGTGAACGTGGATTTACCACGGTAACAAACGGTCGAACCAAAGAAGAATATAGAATTGGCTACCAATTGAAGCAGGACTATATCGACAATGTCGAAAGGTTAAATCTTCAGGCCGTTATTAAAAACTTGGATCAGCCTTTATTACTGGTTCATGGCGATAATGATGAAGTAGCACCAATATCGAACAGTGAAAAGATTGGCATGGCTATAAAACATGCGTTGTTTTTAGCACTTGAAGGCAATCATACTTTTGGCGGTAGTCATCCATGGACTGACGATGTTTTACCAGAAGACTTGCAAGATGTAGTCAATGAAACGATTGAATTCATTGGACTAGAGTAACTATAAAATTTAAACAACAAAAAAGCGAATCAAGATATTTTGATTCGCTTTTTCATGGATGATGGAATTCTTTAAATCCTAAAGGATAGACCGCCGTTTACCAATGGTCCACCAATTCCGAAAGCGAAATTTGCGCCGATGTTTTCTGTAAAGAAAATTCGTGTTCCAATGGCAAACTTGCTTGAGATCTTTCCGGTAGGAATATCAATTGCATCTAAGTCATTCTCGTTGGTAGATTCCCAAGTATAATTTACGCTTTTCATACCTACGCCAAATGACATGTATAAATCAACTGTTTCATTGTCTAAGAAATGGTAATTGAAAGTTGGTAAAATTCTCAGTTTGTTGTGTTTCCAAGTAGTGATGTAATTCTCTCCACCTTCTGTATAGTCATAAACTCTTTTACCACTCGCGTACGTGAATTCAAGTCCAATACCAAACTTGTCAGACACGAGGTACTCACCTCTTGCTCCAATTGGCATCATTCCCGTTACTTTGTCTGTTCCGTCTTCAAAGAGGGTAGATCCATCACCCACAAATACCTTAGAGACGTTTGGTCCACCTGCTAAAACGTCTATCACAATTTCACCTTGAGAGAAGGTTTGAGCACTCGCCGAGGTAACCATAGCAAGTAATGCCAATGTAAATAGTCCGTTAATTAAACTGTTTTTGATTTTCATATAATTTGTTTTTTGTAAATATAGGGATATATTTTAGTACAAAGTATTGAGTATGAAGTAGTGAGGCGAGATTGAAGGATTTAAGGATTAAATGTTATTTCAACTATAACTTAATCTTCCACTTAAACCTAATCTTCCAATTTCACCCTAAGGC
>JBLING010000179.1:0-5894 GCA_047639155.1 bacterium | reverse complement strand
TACTTTTTTGCCAAAGCAACTGAATGAATCTGAAATAACAGATGCGGTAGCAAAAATTATGACTCAGGTTGGTGCTCAAGGCATGAAAGACATGGGTAAAGTAATGGGGATGGCAAGCCAACAATTAAAAGGTAAAGCCGACGGAAAACTAATCGCTGATATTGTTAAAAAACAATTGATGGCGTAATGGAGGAGACCGAATTAACGGCTCAGGCAAACCATTCTTCAGGGTTTGTGCGATTTATACATAAATACTTTGGTCAATTTTTTTGCTACATTATCCGATATGTGAAAGAGGAATTTGATTGGCGCTATTTGCTGTTTCTTGTACTCTTCTTAACAGGTTATATTTATTGGGCATATCCAGATGGTACCTATAGCGCGTATCGCAGTTTTAGGAACGAACACATTGCAGATACAGGATACTTCTGGTATCATTTTATGTTGTATGGATTGCCGTTTTATGTTGCATATGGCGGATTTATCGTCTTTCGAAAGCGGTATGATTTACTCAAAAATACAGGCTTCTGGTTTCTCTCAGTGTTTGCGGTCGGGGTATTTGCCTTCCGACAGTACATCGTTTACAAAATCCACTTAGACGGCTTTGATTTGGGGCGATTCCCAAACTTTACAAATCGAATAATTGGTGACCTATTGAAAATGGGAGCAGCGATGATACCCGTTACAATTTATTGGTTGTGGGATAGGAAGCATGTTAAAAGTCCGTATGGATTTACCATTAAAAACTTTAATCTTAGGCCGTATTTCTTAATCCTGTTAATCATGTTGCCATTTGTCTTGGGCTTTGGTTTGACAGATCATTTTGGAGGCTATTACCCACGCGGTTTAAAAAATTTGGTCTACTTCTTCGGATATAACGTAGATCCGCCGCAGTCGTATTTGGTTTTTTACGAGCTAATCTATGGTCTAGATTTTATTTCAATAGAATACTTTTTCCGTGGATTTTTGGTGTTGGCATTTCTGAAATATGTCGGACCAGGGTCTATTTTGCCGATGGCAGTATTTTATGTTTCCATTCATTTCGGAAAGCCAATGGTGGAGACAATCTCCTCCTTTTTTGGTGGTAGTTTGTTGGGAATCTTGGCGTTCTATTCTAGATCCATTTGGGGCGGAATAGTCGTCCATATGGGCATTGCTTGGTTGATGGAGTTGGGCGCTTTTGTTGGGAAAGCAAGTACAGATTAATTGTTAATGTTTAATTCTTAATAATAGATTTCTAGCTATGAGGCTGTATGTTATGCATCTTTGAAAGTAGCGAGTATAAAGTATTAAGTAGAATGACTATTTGACGAATGACAGATTGACTCAGGACAGAGCGTAATTGTATATTGTAAAAAATTTTTCCGCTATCCGCTATCCCGCATTCTGTTTTTTTGGTCGTTCATTGATCCTCAACACATATGTGCTAATGTGCCAACAGCGAAGCGCCCCAAATGCGAAGCACCCAACAACCGAACCCCTATTGGCTTCAAACAATTAAAAATTAAGAATTAAGAATTAAGAATTAAGAATTGAACATTAAACATTCAAAATTCATAACCTTGTACAGTGAATTCATTTTTAAAAACACCGATTGAGTTTTTGAAAGGAGTCGGTCCACAGCGGGCTGAACTACTCCAACAGGAATTGGGTGTTTTTACGTTCAACGATTTACTGCATTATTATCCTTTCCGATATGTTGACCGCACGAAAGTGAATAAGGTGTCTGAACTCACTCCTGATTTGCCATACGTTCAATTACACGGCAAACTATCACAGTTAAAAGTCCTCGGAAAAACCAATCAGCAACGATTAATAGGCAAGTTTAGTGATGGCTCTGGATCTGTAGATTTGATTTGGTTTCGAGGAGTAAAGTGGTTGCAAACGGCATTGAAGTCGGGAGAGTCATATGTGTTGTTTGGGAAGCCAGCAATGTTTAATGGGTCAATAAATATTGCACATCCAGAACTAGAGTCGCCAGATTCGCAACTAGGTTTACCTCAGTTTCAGGCCGTTTATCCAAATACAGAGAAGCTACGGAATCGCAAGATTGACAATAAGATTTTTAGGAAATGGTTTTTACACTTATTTGAAAATCCAGGTTTTCAAGTACCTGAGTATTTGCCAAATACAATTCTAGAAAGACAAGGTCTGATTAATAGAGATTTGGCCTTAAAATGGGTGCACAATCCATCAAACGCAACTGAATTAACGGCGGCGTTAGAACGGCTTAAGTTCGACGAGTTTTTTCTGCTTCAATTGTCGATTCTAAGACTTAAAAAATCAAGAAAAGCATTTCCAGGAGCAGTATTCACGAAGATTGGTACGTATTTCAATTCCTATTTTAATGACCAGCTCAGTTTTGAACTAACCAATGCTCAAAAACGAGTCATCAAAGAAATTCGACTAGACATTGGAAGCGGACAACAAATGAATAGATTGCTACAGGGGGATGTTGGTAGTGGTAAAAGTATTGTCGCGATATTATCGTTGTTAATCGCCATTGACAACGGATACCAAGCTGCGCTTATGGCGCCAACAGAAATTCTTGCAAACCAACATTACGACGGTTTTAAAGACAAGTTGAGTGCCGTTGGAGTGAATGCAGCGTTACTTACAGGTAGTACAAAAACGGCTGAACGAAAGGTGATTTTTGCCGGACTTTTGAGCGGAGATATACATTTGCTTATTGGCACACATGCTTTAATTGAAGACAAGGTAAAATTTAAGAATCAAGGTATGGTTGTGATTGATGAACAGCATCGTTTTGGTGTTGCACAACGCGCCAAACTTTGGAGTAAGTCGGAATTACATCCGCATGTATTGGTGATGACCGCCACACCGATTCCAAGGACATTAGCAATGACAGTTTATGGAGATTTGGATGTTTCTAAGATTGATGAGTTGCCTGGAGGTCGTAAGCCGATAATTACAGCGCACCGTTCTGAAAATCACCGGTTAAGGGTGCGCGGTTTCGTGAAAGAACAAGTAGATGCAGGCAGGCAAGTGTATATTGTTTTTCCATTAATTGAAGAATCAGAGACCTTAGACTATAAAAACTTGCAGGAAGGATTTGACCATTTGGTTGAGCATTTCGAACGGCCAGGCTATCAGGTCGATATGTTACATGGACGCATGAAGCCAGAAGAAAAGGATGCTGTAATGCTCCGGTTCAAAGACGGTATTTGCCAAATATTGGTGTCCACCACTGTAATTGAAGTTGGTATAAATGTTCCGAATGCAACGGTTATGGTTATTGAAAGTGCAGAGAAATTTGGGTTGGCGCAATTGCACCAGTTACGGGGTAGGGTAGGACGTGGTTCGGAGCAGTCATTTTGTATATTAATGACTGGCAATAAGCTAACCAAGGTAGCGCGCAAAAGACTCGCAGCAATGGTTGAAACAACTGATGGATTTGAGATTGCAGAATATGATTTAAAATTGCGCGGGCCAGGGGATATTGAAGGAACCAGACAAAGTGGGTTGCTGGACTTAAAACTGGCCAGCATTACCAAAGATCAAGAATTGCTGGAGCGGGCAAGAGCGGAAGCATTTTTACTTTTAGAAGCCGACGCTGAATTTCAACTCCAAGTTCATCAGCAATTAAAACGACACTTACAAGGTACCAAAGGCTTTGTAGACTGGAGTCGGGTTAGCTAAATAAACTAATTTCAAATCATTTGTCCTAGTTTGGATTTTTGCTTCGTCATAGACTTACAAAATTTAATATAGAAAATAATGAAAAAATTTATCGTATTGTATCACGCGCCAGCAGAAGCAATGGCTGGTATGGCAAATGCAACAGAAGAACAAAAAATGGAAGGCATGAAACCTTGGTTTGCATGGAAAGAATCTATTGGTGACGCTTTGGTTGATTTCGGATCACCACTAATGGGCGGCACCAAAATATTACCTGATGGCTCTGCTCAAGCAAGCACAAAAGATGTAACTGGCTATTCAATCATTCAGGCAGCTGATATGGAAGCAGTTAAGGGCATGTTGAAAGGACATCCTCATTTGGCATGGACAGGTGGGTGCGACATTGAAGTGCACGAAACTGTAGAAATGTAACTTGGAATTTTGAATTGGCGATGCAAATCGCCAATTCATTATTTATTCATGATCAACCAACTGCAACCAGCGGCAACATAATTCATGTCGTGGTTGAGACCAGTTCCAAAAGACCAATCCAATTGTACTTTGTCGTTTAGCAAGTACGTGAATCCTGCGTCAAAGTTGTATTCATTCGGAACACGATGTGAATTAACATTTATAGCTCCATATGGCTCACAGTAAAGGCCAAGTTTATCGGTTATGGCAAAACCAAATGCCAGAGAATATGTTAGATCGTCCCGACCAGATATCGAGTTGAACCCAACATTATACCCAATACTAAAATCGTCACTGATTGTGTGAGACACACAAAGCTTACTGATTGAGTACAACGCACCAACAGAAGCGGGTTCGGATCCAGTAGGGAGGCCAACATGTGTCATAAATGCGACTTCCGTTTTAGCTCCTTCTTTACGGTATAACTGCACTTTTGTGCCCACTTCCAAATCACTCATTGCTGATTTGTAAGGTGTTTTAGCCACTCTTGGGTTGAAACCCGAGTTAAGTTCAATTTGTTGTACTACCCTTAACTCAATTTGTTTTGTGATACCAACACGAAATAGATTCGTTGGCGCCAACAATTGACGGTCAAGTCCGGACCGAGTGTTACCTTGAAACGCGGCTGATGCGCCATTTGTGGTCAGTTGAAAACCAGTTTCGATTTGTAAACTTTTTGCTGGAACAGTAGACGAAGCTTCTGTTTGATCGGGCCTGTCTGTTTGAATAACCTGTGCAAATCCTTGACCATACAGCATTAGTGTTAATACACTTAAAAGTATTTTCTTCATAATAATCTTTCTACGCTTTTTGTTAGAGAATACCGGATTCGAAAGCCATGATTATGTCCTTTGTTATCACTATCTTTCGTTATTTGTCTCTTTTGTCTCATTTGAGTGTTTTTGTCTCATTTGAGTGTTTTTGTCTCTTTGAGTGGTTTTCATTAAGAATAGTCAATATTAAGTCATTCTGATATTCTACCAAATATTATAATCTCATCTTTGTTAATCCTAATAATTGCAGAATTTGAACCAAACTTGTCTATGTATATCCCTGTTGGTTTAGTATTCCATTCAATTGCTTTTATCGAGAATTGTTGAACTTCTTTTCTTCTCTTGTTTTTGTGAGCAGGTGATCTAGTTATTTATTGACGAGCTGCAATAAAACTATATCTACTTAGGTCTATAAATGAATCCAATCAACATTCGCATTTCCTCGCCTCTAGTAATGTGCAAAGCGAACATTAAATTCGCATATAACTAGTTGGCGAGCATTCATTCGTCGCATTTATCTCAGCCGTATCGTCGCCAATTGGACAGCCCTTAAAAAAATATTGAGAAATCTACAGTGATCTTATTAGTCATCCTTAGAGCTGTCGTCGCTCAAAAAAGCGTTTAAAGAAAAAATCAAATTGTCGATGGTTTGTCCACGCTGTTAAAAAAAAAGTTCGCGGCTGATTTTGTCCGATTGGCGCCTACCAATAGCTTATAAAAAAGTGACTAGTCGCTTAATAGTTGGAACGCTAGCTAACACGCGCTATATCCAATAGGGTCATGTGCTGGCATCAAGTATCACTTTATTGGCTAACTTTGGATTAGAAAAAACAAACTAACGCGCAACTCCCTAATGGGTTTAGCGCAACCGTTATAGCCAATACTGACCCGTCCTGAAATATGTATACACTTAAAACAATGTATATGTATCAAAATGACAAAGTAGTTAGACGCTACAGTGAGAGTTTTAAACTCAAAATTTTAGACGAACTTAGTACTGGAAATTACTCC
>JBLING010000178.1:0-5915 GCA_047639155.1 bacterium | reverse complement strand
TTTCACCAGATACTTCTAAGCTCTCACAATCCCAATCTTTACCTAAGACTGTATTATGACTACAAACAACGTCGTTGTCGTCTTCAAACTCCTCGTAAAACGGTCCCGGAATGGCGATATTACATATCTTATCTAGTACTGTACCATTCTCTGCACGTGCGATAGCGATAAACATTGGCTGTTTCACAGTTGGAATGTGAGGTGCCTTTTCTAATACCAAAGCAAAATATAATGGAAGTTCTTCACTAGTAGATTCCAAAACCAATTTTTTGCTTAGCTTATTAACGCCGTAATGAGGTCGACATTCGTTTGAGCCAATTATATTGTCTAACGGGTCTGCACTATTTAGTCTAACTGCGTAGGTACCTGAATTTACACGATCAAATCCAGTGAGTGAATCTGTTTCTGTATTGTCAACTAATAAAAAATTATCTGTATTTAGGCCTTCAAACTCTACATCATAAGGTATCGCCGCTGGATCAAAATCGCAATGTCCACCATTATAACCACCACCCGCCATAGTCCCATCACTAGATTCAAGGGCATACTCTCCAAGGTCTCCATCTTCAAAGTCACCGTTTTCGCAGTTGTTAATCGGTTGATCCGTAAATAGCTTTCTTGCACTTGGGTAGGATACAAAATACTGAAGTCTCCAGTAACTGTGTTTATAAGTTGCCACATAATCGGCAATTTCGTCTTTTGTGAAACTTCTTGGGTGATCTTCATTTGGCACTAGAGTTTTTATGTATGTGTTAATATCCGCTCTAGGTGTTTTAGAAACATTCGCGTGAACGTATCTTTCAATTTTGACGTTTTCCGCCTTCATTTTCTTGAGTCTGTCTGCGTATGTACTTTGACCTGATACGTTGGTAAACGTTACGATTAGGCACACCGCAACTAGTGTTTTTAATAGTTGTAGCATCTTTTTAGAATTTAGTATTTATGCTTACTCTGTACTGAACCAACAGTGAGTTTTCGGCTTTCCTCGAAACGTTTCAATTATTTGTCTTTGACAAGTCAGAAAGGTTGCATATTTATTTTTAATGAAACATTGCAATGACGCTGTAATGCCCTAATAGGAAGGCTTAAATACGAATAAAAAAAAGCACCCTAAAGTGGAAGAACGAATAAATAAGATCGAAAATGTGAGACTATCGATCTAAATATGACAACGTCAAAGGGATGTTATCCGTCTGGATATAGTCGGGTTTAAATTTAAGCGCTGGGGCAATATCTTGTCGGATTTTCACGCCGTACAGCGCAACTTTTTTGCCTAATACACGAATATTTTGGATTGAACTTTCCGTTTCATCTAAATAATTTGTTACAAATCCGTCAACATACGACGCATTCCTTTCGATGTTTAACTGTGAAAGGCTTCCAGTGAAAAACAATTGAATCCCCCATTGTTGTGGTAAATCCTTCAATGCTACAATACAATCGTGGTCTCGCGTTTCAACAATCGTTTTAGTGACACCCGTATAATGCGCAAATAGGTTGCCTAATTGCCTAACCAACAACGCATTATAAGCCGACTGATCGGTGACTTCGTATTGATTTTGAATGTTTAGTGACAGATAAATGTCCAAACCCAAACTATCAATCAAATTGAGTAAATCTTCTAATCGCCACATCACAACATCATCATGTAGCGCTGTACGACTATCGCGTCGGGTTAATGATTTCAATGACTCCCAGTTTTTATCGGAGATGAAACCTGTGTCATTTGCACCAGATTCTAGTCTTGTATCGTGAAACAACACAAACTGGGAATCAGTTGAAAGTTGTATGTCTACTTCTACCCCATCGGCACCGTGTACGAATAGAGCTTGTGTGATGCTTTCTTCAGAATTGATTGGATAATGGTTGTTAATACTTGGGAAACCCGCTCCGGCATGACCAAGCACGATAATATCCGATGATTGATAATCAGGAGTACTGCAGCCAAATAGGCCTACAAGCGATATGACAACCCAAAGTTTACGCAATACGATAATCCGTTAATAGAATAATGTTCACCTTTCTCTGAATATCCACCAAAACCTAAACTGTTGGTGGCATTTAGCTTCTTTGAAAGTCTAAAAAACATGGTGTAGCCGACATTCACTTCTTGAATGCTGGCTTCGCGAAAAGGCAGTAACAAATAGTTCACAAACACCTGAGTTTGAATGCTACCTGAGTCAATGAGTTGGTACCCAAAATTCGTATTAACACCTGGTGATGCGGACCATGGTAACTTCTGTTTGCTATAATTGACGCTTGGGCCTACACCGAGGTCAAAACGGCCAAATGTATTGTGTAGTCTGAGATTATGATTGATGCCTGAATACGAAATTCCAATTGCTGACGATAGTGACCCAGATTGTGCATTAACACTGCCCACGGACAACAAAACTACCAAAACAAGGTGTTGGAAACGCATAAGACAAAAATAGTTGGATTACGTTTAGAATCTGTAACTAACCGACAAACTTGGAAGTATCGGCAATTGGTTAATACGCTTGTAGCTTACTCGATCAAAGTAAAAAATGTTCTCCCGGTTGTACATGTTGGTACAGCTAAGGATTACCTCCATTAATTTGTTGGTCAACTTGCCGTCTTTTCTAAACTCAATGGTGCGTTTTAAGCTGGCATCAAGTCGGTGATAGTACGGCAAACGACCTCGATTAATGTCATCATAAACAACTGTAAAGTCGCCGTTAGCAGTTCTGTAATCCTGAGAAGTGCCTTCACTAAACGTTAAATTCTCATAGAAACCTTGCGTTAAGGTAAATGGGAAACCACTACCAAAATTCCAGCGAATATTTGCTTCCCAAAGCTTGTCTTTCCCCAACGCATACGAAGTAACAATGTTGGCATTGTGGCGTCGGTCGAAGTGCGGTTGGTATTTGCGTCGACCATCATTTCTAGAGACGTTGTTGTAGGAATAAACCAGCCACAAATACCATCTATCCGACTGGCGTTTGTACGTAATATCAAAACCATAAGCCAATCCTGTTTCAACAACATAATCTTTACGTTGGTATTCTGGTTTGTCGGCGTATTCTAGATTATCGTCGTAAATCTTATCCCGGTTGATGTTCGTTACTTGCGTAAAGTTTTTGGCGTATCCTTCAATGTTAATTGAAGACAAACTATCTATGTCTATTTCAAATCCACCAACAAAATGTTGTGCTGTTTGCATTCTATGTATGACAGGTTTGGAACCAACATAATCCGGCAATTCATCTGGTCCGCTTAAAAACCCATAAAACAAATTCACAACGTCTCTATCACTCGAGGCGCTCATCAAGTTTTGAGAGTACAACCCAGTAGCAAGTTTGAAACGCAACCATTCGTTGATTAGATACTTAAACCTGAATCTCGGTTCAAAACTCGAGTTACCTAACGAAGCATAAATCTGAAGTCGAATTCCGGGTTCAAATATGAATCTGTTCTGAACTTTGGCGCTGTAGTTAACGAATGCCGCTAGTTCAGTCGTATTGTTTTCTTGTGTGATTTTACGGCCAACCGTATTGAATATCTGGAAGGCGGTTTTGAAGCCATTTAACTCCATCCCATATTTCAACTTGGCATCTTTCAAAAAGTACGTGAAGTTTAACGCCAAATTAAAACCATCAATACCTGAACTACGCGGTTTAGCATCTTTCTCAAGCTGGTTAATGTCGTATTTAGAGTATGCAAATGAACCGTCAATTATGTTTTTAGACGATTGAGGTACCATTAAGAACTTCCCACCAAAACCGTTTGATTTCCATGAGTATTTAGTTGTATTTGGAAAATCTACCTTGTCATTGTAATTGAAATAAAACAGTTTCAAAAAGCTACCGCTGTTACTGTTTAGCGACAACTTGGTGTACAAATCACTAAAGCTATACGGCAATTGGTTTTCACCGACATAATTGTAAAACAGTTTCGAGGTTTTGTCTAAATAACTATTTTTAAAACTTACGATATACGATGCGTTGGATTTCCCTTCCTGGTCTTTACCTTTTAATGGCCCTTCGATAAGCGCCTTAGCAGTAAAGGGGTTTACATTCACTTTCCCAGCCATTTCATTGCGATTCCCATCTCTGGTTTGCACATCAACGATGGCGGAAATTCGTCCTCCATATTCTGCGGAAAATCCAGCTGAATAAACGTCAGTTGTTTTTAATATATCTGTATCAAAAACAGAAAACAGCCCGATCGAATGAAACGGATTGTAAATCGTCATGCCATCCAACAACACCTTATTCATTATTGGAGAACCACCACGGATATAAAGCTGACCACCTTGATCACCGCTAAAAACAACGCCTGGCAAAACTTGTAGATACTGGACTAAATCGGGTTCGCCACCTACTGTCGGGATTTGCGTTAATTGTCTAGGTGATATACTTACCTCACTAATTCGAACAGTTGCCTCATTCTTTTTACGCTCTAAATCGATGTCTACTCGACCCAAGGTGTTTTTATTCGGCGGCAGATAGAAGTTTACAAGTTCGTGTTGGCCAAGCCTAATCGTTATTTCTTTGATGACACTATCATACCCAACATTTATGGCGATAAGGGTATACGTTCCTGCCTTGACATCACCAACAGTAAAAAATCCATATTCGTCAGTTAACGCACCAAGCGGTTCGTTGACGACCACAATTGTACTGTACGCAATAGCTTCTCCCGTTTTTTGATCATATACAAAACCCTTTATTTCTCCTTTTTGAGCAAGAGAAGTTAGAGCAAGGAAGCAAGTGATGCAAAACGTGAAAAATGTTTTCAAATACAATCGTTTTAGGAGCCGCAATGTTAAGTAATTATTGCAATGTAGCTGCAACGAATACTTCCCGAAATTGTATCTTTACCGTAATTAATCGAAACCTGTTTGACAACTGCTTGATGATGTTTGACCAACGGAAAAAATCTTATTTAATACTTCCCCTTTTTGCCCTTATCAGTATAATTGGATGCATTAAGGATCCTGATTTGAATGGCCCCATTCTGTCGTGTGGGACACCTTTTGAAGTTGTTATTCCAGCCCAAACACCTCCAATGCCCATACCTAATGATAACCCAATGACTGTTGAAGGCATTGATTTAGGAAGGCATTTGTTTTATGAGAAGATGTTATCGGGCGATAATACTTTAGCATGCGCTGGTTGTCATTTACAAAGTGAAGCATTCGCTGACGTAAACAAGTTTAGTGTTGGTATCGATGGTTTTGTAGGTGGAAGAGGTGCTATGCCTATTGCCAACGCGGCATGGGCAGATAAATATTTTTGGGACGGAAAAACAAACTCACTTGAAGAAGTGGTTTTATTCCCAATTCAGTCTGAGGTTGAAATGCATGAAAGTGTGTTTAAAGCAGTTAAGGAATTACAATCTTCAGAAAAGTATCCACGCATGTTTTATCGCGCCTTTTGCGATTCTAGCATTACGGTAGAAAACATGGCCAAAGCGATGGCACAGTTCATGAGGAGTATCATCTCTTACAATTATCGATCACTCCCTAATTTAGGAAAAGACCTCAGGAATGGCGCACAACAGCGTGGGTTAGAGGTTTTTCAGGACGAAACTAAAGGAGATTGTTTCCATTGTCACACAATAACAACTTTTACCTCTAATTTTGAATTTTTCAACAACGGTTTAAACCAAGATCCTTCGCAAGATCCTGGATTAGGAGGTCAAACAGGAAATCCATTGGACGTTGGAAAATTCAAGACACCAGCGTTGCTTAATTTACGTCATACAGCACCTTACATGCACGACGGACGGTTCGAAGACCTACGCGATGTAATTAATTTCTACGACACAGGTTTCCATGTTTCAGCAACTTTGAGTCCGGATTTATTAAAACATACAAAAGACGGAAAACCCGTTCCCCGTGCTTGGTCTGACCAAGACAAACTCGATCTATTTGCTTTCTTAATTACCCT
>JBLING010000177.1:0-5932 GCA_047639155.1 bacterium | reverse complement strand
AAAAAATAGCCTTTCACGTGAAAAAAATAGGAGACAATAGGGTAGAAGTAGATGCAAATTTCCTGAATACAGGGAATTACTTCCTCATTCTCAACACAGAGCAGGGTACAATTCGTAAGAAAATAACGATAGTAAATTAGTCTAGCTGATTGATAATCGCCATAGGACCACCGCAGTATACGCCGTGGCACGATTTACAAGCGTTGATAGATTTGTAGTAATAATATGACTGTGAATCACCGCGCTCAATGCCTTTAAGGGCTTCTAAGTAGGGAATAGCCAATGCTTGAAAGTCGGACTCTAAATGTTCATCTCTTGTGCCGTGTGCCGTTGCCATGTCCCAAATAACACTTGGTATCGAGTCTATCACTGTATTTTCAGCAATCGCTTGTTTCGCTGATTTGGAGAAATCGACCATAACGACCATGGTTGCTGAGAGTTCAGAAGCTTCATACATCTTAGCCTTTTGTTGCTCTGAGGCTTGGTTGCATGCGACCAAACTCAGACCAACACATGCAATAACAATGTGTTTTATGGTCATATTATTCAATGAAAACACCGTCTGCCATAAATGAATAACTGATTTCATAATCCGTTATTGCATCAATTTCTTCTTGAGGTTCTTTTGCATCTCTAGCATATTCCTTAAGTTGATCAACGGATATTGAATCAACATAGAATGTTCCTTTTACAGTTGCCTGATGACCAGTACTGTTCATCGGTACGAAATATTTGTAATCACGAAAGCGCACACGCATTTCCATGCCTTCAACATCCATTTTCATCCAACAGCCTTTGGTTTGACAAACAGATGAAATTTTTCCCGTCAATACAGCGTCAAGCGAGTCTCGATCACCCAATAAGAAATTAAAAGACGCTGGGTCAAACGCTTCGTCAATGGTCCAACTACTGTCACCATAACGACCTTCAATGGTTTGAACTACTCCTTCCGCTTGAGTTTGATTGGTAGTACTTTCGTTTTTACATCCAACAATTGCCGAAGTAACGATTAGGAATGCGATTAGATTTTTGATATTTAAATTTTTCATAATTGAACTGCAAATGTATGCAAAGTCACTTTTGGTTGTTGATTAAAAAATATAGCTGTGGAAAGGAATAAAACTAACTATTTGCTTTAGCAATAGTTGCCAAATCTTTTTTGCGTTGTGGTGCAATTTCGTCCAAGTAAATGGGTTCAAAACTGGTGTTTAGAGACCACTTTTTATTGGGACGGGGAAATTTTCCAGTCTGGATATTAAACGTGTTTAAACGTCTTTTTGTGGCTACGTGCTCAGTGAGCGCAGCTGTTAGATGCGAATTTAACTCGTTTAACATGCCGTCAAATGTCTAATTTTAAAGTGACAATTTTACTCATGAAAGGTAGTGATTTTTATCGTTTTAGCGCGTCTAACGGGAGTCCCTCGAAATATTCATCCATTTCAATAAAATCATTGACCTCTAAATTTCCCTCTAACCAGTGTTTTGAAGCTTCTTCATCCAGTATTACGGGCATCCTTTTCTTAGAGTTGTGAATATGCGCCATTAGCTTGCTTGCGGGCCGGGTTAATATCGATACAGTTTTGATGGTTGCGCCAATTTCGGGGTAGTACCAGTCGGCGTAAAGACAAGCAAGGTGGAATGGATCGCCTTTGGGCATGATAATCAGATGTCGTTCTTTTTCGATTTCCCTTTTCCCTTTTTTATTTATCGAGGCTACATGTTGCCATTCATAAAACCCATCCACAAGTAGAGTTGCGTGGTTTTCTTGGTATGTATAACAGACAGAGCGCACCTCTTCAATTTTTTCAACTTTCGTATTTAACGTATTTCTGAGCTTTGGGTTCCATCCTTTCTCCCAAGATGGCATCAACCACCATTTTCCAAGCCGCATTTGTTTCGGGTTTTCACGCGTCAATATGGGCACCCAACTGAATGCATAACCATTTATAAGTGACTGAGGGTCAAAAAGATCGTGATGGTTTCCTTTGGGAGCGGTTAATCCCATTTTCTCAGCCAAAATGTCCAAGGCAGTTGTTTGCTTGATATGATAACACATAGGACAAATATAGAGACCAAAATAGGTCATAACGGCCGTAGGTTGAAATGTGGATAGTCAAATGGATATCAACAATTGTATTTCTAGGGTTTGACTTGTGATGTTGTAATTATACATACAAGATTTGTATATTGGAATTCAAATCATTGATTATCAGATTGGTATATATATATTGCAACTGTATTCGAGGAAACTTGATGCACACTACTGCGACTTACTACTACGATGAAGACCAACTATTTATTTAATACGCTACAGCTATCTCTACAAGTCACATGCTGTTGCACTGTGATTTTTTTTAGCACAAATTTTTCATCCGCACATCAAAATTAAGACGCGCACGACATAACTGTTGTTTTGCCAAACACACCTTCAATCCAATTAAATGGCTCCGACATTCGATTGAAAGCAGAAGTGCCAGCTGGTGCAGGAGACAAACTTGACTTTGTGTATGCTCAGGACAATAATTTGTGGTTAAACTATTCTGCTGTTACAGAAGAAGCCAAGGAAATATACTTGTCTATAGTCGATGGTGTTTTACCGAGTGGCGTTGCCCTTAAGGTAGATGCTTCTTTTACAGAGGAAGGTGGCCAAGGCAATATTGGGCAAGCTCAGGGTGCTGTGACATTATCGACCCAAAACCAACGCATAATTCGAGGAATAACAACCTATTACACTGGTGAAGGACTTTATAATGGCAGACAATTGGCTTATTCCCTTGTTGCAACAAACACTTATACTGACATAAAAGCCGTATCAAATAAAACCATAACCGTATGCTATACCATTACGGATTAAAGACTAGAGTCGTTATTCAGTTGTAAGTTTAACGACTATTGCACTCATAATTTATAGTAAGAAAAAGCTCCGCCGCGAATCGGGGCTTTTTTATTTGTGTCGCGTATTGAGCAATCGAAATTTATTCCCTGCTCTGCACATAATCGCTAGCCAATTGGGTCGTTTGTTTTTCATAAGATATTTAACGAAAGAAGTCAAAAGTTCATAAAAGCCAATAAAATCGCTAAAAGTGAATAATCCTTCTCGATCCACTTTGCCAGTACGCTTTACCTTTCCTTCCTCTAACCACCCGCGTATCTTCACGGCTTCAGGTTTCACATAAGGAAAGATTTATGTCAATAGACGACTTTTTATGCGCTTCCGGTAGTTTTTCCCATTCGAAGTAATCGAAATATGTATTGGCAAACGACAATCCATGTACACCGATCGTTTCAAGAAAGAAATATCCATCAGCGTACAACTCGTAAGAGTCGTACAGCGCGGGTATAAAGTCGTCGTTGTTGATTGTCAATTTATAAAGAACAAACTGAATTCGATATTTTTCAAAATGAGCGGCAAGCCCATACTTGTTTAGGCGTTGTTTAACTTCAGCATAGAGTTTTTGATTGGATTCCCCGGCAGCCATTAGTGAATCTGCCAACGTGGATCCTATAAATGTAGCGGCTTGTGGGTCGGATGAAAGATGTTTTTTGAAGGAATCGAAATCTATGTCCTTACATAAGAATCGATAGATTATTTTTTGTACAGCAGCTGATGGTTTATTTGTGAACATACAGTAAAAAAAAAGAGAGCGCTTTAAACACTCCCTTCCAAGTTAGTTTCTAATTTAATGCCCGTTTAGTATCGAATATGTGTAATTAGTTTATGTGTTGGGTTTGGTAATCCTTCACATATTGCAAACAAAAGCAATGTTTTCGTCGTGGGCAATATCTAAAAAGATACAATCCCTATTTTATTTTGTTAATAAGTTAGTTTTCAACCCAATACAAACCACTTTTTATGGCATATAACACCAATCCTACTGTGTTTTTGACCTGGAGTTTATCAATCATTCTGGTTCGATAGGTGTTAACAGTGTTGCGAGACAACTTTAAATCCGATGCTATTTGTTCATTTGTTTTTTGTTGGCAAATTAATTTAAGAATTCGTTCCTCTTTTTTATTTAAAGTTTGATCACTCAGTTTCGGGAGATCTGAGGATTTTAAAAAGCTCGCAATGTCTCGACTTACATAGAATCCAGCGTTGTATACCTTTTTAATTGCCTGGAATAACTCTGTAGAGCTAGCTGCTTTGGTTACAAAACCATTCGCCCCATGTTGAATCATTTCATTTACCAATCGTGGTTCTTTGTGCACAGACAAGCCCAAAAGCTTTACTTCTTCACCAAAAGTTGCACGGTAGTTTTTAACAGTCGTTGGTCCATCCATAACCGGCATCTCAACGTCGACTAAAATTACATCGGGTAATGCTGATCTATCTAGAGAGTCTAGTAAAACCTGGCCATTTGGTGCTTCAATTACGACTTCAAAATCATTATAATCGTTTATCAAGTTGACCATTGCTGTCCGCAAGATTCTGTGGTCTTCTACAATTCCAATTTTAATCATATGGCAAGTCTATTTGATAGTTAACTCCTTTGTTGGGTGCAGAAGTCGTTACAACTTTCCCCCCAACGGCTTCTACACGGCCTTTTATACTGTTTAAGCCAAGCCCTGAATACACCTTGTCAGTTGCAAACCCTTTTCCATTATCTGAATATTGTAAGTGGACATGGTTGTTCATCTTCGATAGATTAAGAGTTACTATAGTTGCATTGGCATGTTTGTGTGCATTTGTAATAAGCTCTTGGCAAACGCGGTATAAGGTTAGGTTAATAATTTCTTTTGAGGATGCTTCAAAATCGATTGCAATTGAAAATTCCGTACGATTATCGAAGTTTGCTTTATCCACAAGGTCGTGTAACGCGTCGGTTAAGCCATGGCGAATCAATATTACGGGATATAGCAATTTCGATATATCCGAAAACTGACCAATGGCAGTTTCCAATGCTTCGGAGCTTTGTTTTGCAAGACCTGAAACATCATCAAATTGGTCTTTTTTTATCTTTTGCTGGATTCTGTCAATATTTAACCGGACGGCTGCAAAAGTGGGACCTAACTCGTCGTGTAATTCTAGTCCAACTTTTTGGCGTTCTTGTTCTTGGGATATTAATGTGTTTTCAGCAATTTCCTTTTGGCGATTTACCTCCATGCGCTGCATTTGAAGCTCGAGTTTAGACTTCTTCTTTTGGCCTGTAACCACGATTATCATCGTCAGCGCCAAAATCAGTAGCGTAAACGCTGTGCCTAGGATGATGATGATGGTGTTGGGTTCCATAATAGACCGATGTTAAGGGTGAGATAAAATAAGAGATATAGCGGTAAGTATATTTTGTTCCAGTATTCGAACCAGATCATAATGTCACCGATTATGTACCTGCCAAAAGCCAAAGTGAAAAAGGTCCCACAATAAAATCCTAATAACGCGAATAGATATATAAACCTCTTTGTGTTACCGCCATTTTCGATTCTTGTTTTGATAACAAGGTCGTATAACCAAATGAAACATAATATTACAAATAGCAGGTTCGTTATTGAAGTAAAATCAAAAAATTGATGGGTATCTAAAGGAGACCTTATGGGAAAGTTGTTTTGAATCCCGAGAAGATCCATAGATGAATATTCAGTAAGTAAAAAGAAAATAAAGAATCCAATTGTAGGAATGCTAGAAATCCATATGACTACTCGGTGTTTGGTTTCTGAATAAACCAAAGCAGTGATAATAGCAATATCAAAAATAGAAAATAAGCTGTACTGAATTAAGTTATATCCACTATGTAAAAGGGTGAATATTTCAGAAAGGATTGTACTAAGTATGAATATGAGAATAAAATAATCCGAGCGAACAAATCTAGACCTAAATCGAACAACAGAATAAATGGTAGGAACTAAAATGAATAATAACCTGAAGGAGGTATCTCTTAAAATTTCTACCATATGTTATCATTAAGAATTTAAAACATTAGGTACTGAACCGTTC
>JBLING010000176.1:0-5933 GCA_047639155.1 bacterium | reverse complement strand
ACAATTGGAAGCGGCGCACTATGGTCGTTCATCAACTGATCTTTGACCATGGCAATGCGTATTTCTTTCGAAAAGGGAGTTTTGAGTATAACATCGATTTTTGGCCGAGCCTCGGTATACACAACGTTTTGTAAAAATGATCCAGTTTCCATTTAATTCAGTTGATTTAAGTGTTTTAGTTTGGTCTTGAAAATGTGTGCTATAGTTAGCGCACGATTTTTGGCCAACTCCGCTTTTTCGCCTTCAAAATGCGTATCAACATTTTCATCAAAAAGTTTAATCCATCTATCAAAATGTTCAAGCTTGATTGGCAAAGGAATGTGCTTTTGAAATGGCCGACCTTGGTATGTTCCTGTTGCAAACAAAATCGACTCCCAAAAGGTATACATTTTAGGCATGTGACTTTCCCAATCCACTTTTGCAAAATCGTTAAAAACCGGGGAAAGTAGTTCGTCTTGGTTCACCTTTTCATAAAAGGAATCAACCATAAACTTTACATCTTCAGATGTCTCTATTTTGCGTTTCATTAACTGGTGCGAAACTACAGACAAACTGACGTTGTGCCATAACTTACGATAGTTTAAGCACTGATAATAATCAGAAGAATATTATCTATTCAATCCAATCGGCTATGAACATATTTGTTTCTCGAGTCCCATTGTTGTTTCGATTGGATGAAAAGACAAGCTTTTTGCCGTCGTATGAAAACATTGGGAATGCATTGAAATTACTTTGCGTGGTAATTTGCTCAAGGCCACTGCCATCTACGTTTATCATAAACAAATTGAATTCATATCCTCTGTCAGAAAAATGATTGCTACTGAAGATAATTTTCTTTCCACCTGGGTGGTAAAACGGGGCCCAGTTTGCTTTGCCTAAGTGTGTGATTTGTTTTAAGTCAGAACCATCTGCATTGCAGGTGTAAATCTCCATGTTTGTAGGAGCTACTAAGCCTCGTGCCAAATAATCTTTATATCGTTTAGTTTCTTCTTCAGTCTGTGGGCGGGATGAGCGAAACACCAATTTAGAACCATCCGGAGAGAAGAATGCTCCACCATCATATCCAAGTTGATCTGTTATTTGTAAAACATTACTCCCATCGATATTCATCGTGTACAATTCCAAGTCGCCTGACCGGGTAGATGTAAAAACAATTTTATCTCCTTTTGGTGATACAGTTGCTTCAGCGTCGTAACCTGGTTCATTGGTGAGCTGTTGAGTTATATTACCCTCCAAGTCAGAAACAAAAATGTCGTAGCCTTCGTATATCGACCATAAATAAGGCCCTCCTGGTACTGGGTGAACCTCTGGTGGACAGCTAGAATCTGCTAAATGCGTGGAGCCGTATAGAATATGTCCACCGTCTGGCATGAAATACGAACACGTTGTTCTTCCATAACCCGTGCTTAACATTTTTGCCTGAAGTGTATCCATTTCCGCGTCTTTAATATCGAACGTGAATATTTGATCGCACTGAACGCCCCATTCTTTATTGTTGCTTTGAAAAACCAGTTTGCGGTTGTTAAAGCTGAAATATGCCTCCGCATTGTCGCCGCCATACGTTAATTGATGAAGGTTCAGTAAGTGCGGTTCACTAGAATCAGCCAAATCGGGTTTCTGAGAAACCTGCACGTCTTCAGCGCTTTGGGTATTTGCTTGATTGGTTAGATTACATGATGCAATCATCACAGCACCCACTAGTATTAGAAATAATTTCATTGCTTTAATTTTCGGCAATATTATATTCTATTGTTAACATTATAAACTTTTGAAGACAAATCCTATGTCGTTTTTTGTTGTACGCTCTTTCCGGAACTTCGTAAACTTAAGCGCGTATAAATTCTTGTATTCGTCACGAATCACAAATGTGTTTCTTTTGGACATGTTGAATTTTTTCTCGCCGGCGTTCCATTGGTACCATTTTGCACCTATAAAGTTCAATGTATCGGTATACGTATATGCCTCAGCTTTGAAAAAATCCAATTCATCAAAGTCGTGTGTAAATTGTTCTGCGATTTCTCGACGGTATGGATTTAACAGAATCCCATCAATAACGGCAAATTCGTTGGTAACCGAGAAAAACAAAGGCGATGTACGGGGCGACTTGTGTTTGACATAGGATGTAATCAGGAAATCCCAATCATTTTTGGGGGGTTCCAGAAAGGCCACATCACTTGTTTCGAATGATAAATACGCATAGTTAAAGCTGTCATTTTTCTCTATATAGTAGTGACGTTCAAATTTGCCTTCCAAGTCGCCAATCAAAATATTATACCTGTTTTCAATAAAACCTTCAATCTGCATTTTTACAATACCTGTTGGATTGCCACTCAAGTCCAGCCCTAAATGTATTAGGTAAACATTGCCAAAACTTTGCGGGTTCTCGAAACTGAAATCCCCCCAACCTCCAATGCAACTGTTGTTTTTCATACCATTCATGCGGTCAAATAACCACGGGTAATCTCCATTTTTGTAATCTTGGTAAAAGTCTTTTGAGTTGGTGTTGAAACAACCCATTCCACGTGCTGTATTCAATAGTATCTCATAATTGTTTTCTGCGCAACTAAAAGCTATGTCCCAGGCTTCAATACTATTTTGCTTGATTATTTTCTTGTCTTTCAGACTAAAATAAACCTGACCATTTGTTGGCTTGTACGTACTAATTTCCGTCGTATAAGGCGGTAGCGGTAAAATAGGTTCTTCTTCAGTAAAACATCCAGCAAGGCAAAACCCAATGAGCAATATGATTAGACTCTTCTTCAAAATAAGGTTACTACTGAAAACCAAATGCGCCGACCATAGTCGATAGAAATTGGTAGTTTGTTGTTGATGTTTTCGTCACTGATTCGGTCCAATGATAAATATGCGCCACTAACATTTAACGTATTGGTTAGATTTTTTATTCCAAAATGACCATAGATAGGTTTGTCGGATAATTGTTTCTTGATAGAGAAATCAACCAACCAAAAACCAGCCTGAGTGAAATCTTCTATAACGCCTAAGGCATTTTCCCTTGTTTCTCGTCGCTGTCCTTGATATTTCGATATAAATCCAACTGTAGTCCGAGCCTTTTTGAAATTGTACAATGTCTTAAACATTAATTCTTGGGTAAAATAGTAAACACCAATTTCTTCTGGATACTGATTAATGCCGTTGTTACTGACAGAAAACTCAAGACGAAGCTTGTCCCCATAATGAACAATGTTCACGTTTTGACCAATTAATTTGGAAGATTTAACATTCACGAATTGATAGAGCTGCTTTTCAGGATCAATAAGCGCAAGTTGGATTCCGTTATTGCTATTCATCCAAAACAAATTGGTATAAAACAGCACCTTATTTGATTTTATGCGCAACGTAGTAGATAAGCGATTAAACATTTCCGATTGAAGTTTTAGGTTTCCGGATATGTTCAGATTTGGATTTTCGAAAGTATAGAACATTTCGTTATACGTTGGTACCCTGTATCCTTTGGCGTAGTCCGCTATGAAATCAGCCGTTTCACTCATCTTGTATTTCATCCCCAATTCATAAATGGGTTTGGTTTGAAACTTGTTACTATTTGTATACCGAATCCCAGACCTTAAATCCAAATTTTTATATGCTTTGTACGTAGCGCTAGCAAGCACAGCAAGCTGTGTAATGTTGGTTTTAACCGTACTCAAAATACTTCTCTCTTGGTCTCTTTGATGACTAAACTCCAATCCCGCTTCGTAATTCAGTTTGTACTTATCAGATATTTTTGAGATTTTGAAATGATTGTAATACTCATCGTATTTCAATCTGTCAAAGGCGCTGCGATCACTGTCTTCATAAACTGCTAAGTCGCTTAAAATTTTAACTGTTTTGTCGTTGTTTAGATTGTATCGTGTAAATGAATGACTAAAGTCGATGGTGTGGTACTTGCTTATTTTTCCTTGAATCCCCGCATGAAATATGGACTGCTTCACCCGTTGATCTACATCATATGCGCGCAAGGTGTTTTCTACAGGATAGCCACGGTCTTGCGTTCTGGAGGCAATGTGCACAACAGAGAAGAAAGCATTTAATTCACTTAATATTCGGTAAGTATAATTGAACTCAGTTTGTGTTCGTATTCTTGGTTTCCACTGTGACACACGAAGACTGTCGGTTCCCCCAACACCAGAGAAAAAGTATTGACCGATTCCTGCACCCACGCTGTGTCGACCAAAGTTAATGGTTGTTTTAGCAATGCCATTTAAATCTCCATTACTTGTAGTGTTGATATTCGTCCGTATATGGACAAGTTGAGTTGAAAGTTGTTTGGTAATTATGTTGACAGTCGCCATCACAGCATTCGCACCGTAATTAACACCATTTGAACCCATTAATATTTCGATTCGTTCAATATCAGTTAGCGCAATTTTTGATAAATCAAAATTGTCGATGGACGATTGAGTTATTGGTAATCCATTAAGCAGAAACTTGACATTTTTTCGGCCAGTTCCTGCGAAGTTTAAGGCATATCCTTCTTTACCTGCATAGACCGAAAAGTTGTTCAAACTATATTGTAAAACTTCGCTGATGGTTAGGAAGTTAAACTGATCGATATCCTCTGCGGTAATTACCTGTATGTTGTTAAATGAATTGGTGCGTGGAATCTTCCCAGTTTGGCCTGTGGAAACCAAAGTATTGATGGAATCATGTTGTGCTTGAACTGTTACTGAAACATTCAATGACAAGAACAAAGAGAGCACAAAGAATAGTTGTTTTCTTAACACCGAGGCAAAGGTAATGCGGGTTTCAACAAAATCCTGTCTTTTCACGGTTATACCTGTGTCAGTGCTTTGTTTTCAATTACATCAGAAATGCGTGATTTTCTCAAAAACTGAATGTAGATAAAGGCAATCGCAAATTGAAGTCCGATTATACTTGCAATAGCCCCGGCAATTGACCCTTCCAGCCATTCTGCGGTATAATATCCTATAAATGATGCAGAGATTCCGAATCCGATTGATAGCAGTATCATACGCTTAAAGTCTTTTGTCAAAAGGAATGCTGTAGCAGCTGGACCTGACAAAAAAGCGATTACCAGCACCGCACCGACCGATTCGAAACTTACAACCGTGGTCAGAGACACCGCGGCCATAAGATAATACTGCCATAAAACGACGCTTATACCCATCGCCGAAGCAAAAGCCGGGTCAAAGGTGGTAAGCACCAATTTTCTATAGGCTAGTACTACACTAATCGTTATTAATATGAGGGTGCCTCCAAGAATCCATACTTGACGAGGGCCGATGTTTGCGTCTCCAATCGTTAAAGTGTCGAGTGGTACGTATGCTATTTCACCATATAGTACGCAATCTTGGTCTAAGTCGACATCTCCGCTAAAAAGCGAAATCAATATAATTCCAATCGCAAACAAGAAGGTATAGGAGATGCCAATACTCGCATCCTGCTGAAGTTTAACTTTCTGATTAAAGAACTGAATCAAATATGTGACAACCATTCCACTTGCAGCAGCACCAATTAAAATTGGGAATGACGCGCGACTATTGGTAATGTAATAGGCAATCACAATGCCAGGCAATACAGCATGTGATATGGCATCTCCAATCATCGCCATCTTTCGCATTATCAGGAAACAACCCAAAATAGCGGTGCTTGTAGCAACGAGAGAAGCGGTTAATATGATCCAGAAATCAATCATTAATATGGGATGTCGCTATCATGTGGATCTTTGGTTGGGAAGTCCAACTCTTTTTCTAATTCACGTTCTATTTCTGGAGTAATAACGTGCTCAATTCCTTCCGCATCATCATGAACATGGTCTGGCTGTAGGTGCATAAATCGTGAAATGTATAATTCCCATAAACGGTGTTTTCGCACTATGGTTTTCGCTTCTTCAACACCCAATGAAGTTGTTGTATATGTTCCGTTCGCTACTTCGATAAGGTCGTCTGACTTCA
>JBLING010000175.1:0-5949 GCA_047639155.1 bacterium | reverse complement strand
TTTCGAAATGAAATGAACTGGAGTAATTTTCTGCAAAACGCTTGGCAAGGGGTGTCGTTTTGCTAGAAAAGCTGTTTGCCCAGTCATGTAAATAAAGTTCCGTTAATGTTTCCGAGGAAGTATTTACAAAGGCCAAGCCTTGCGTTACTTGGACACTTTTACTTTCCGGTTGTAACGTGGCTTCTATATGAATACTATGCTGTGCGTTTACAATGGAAACGAGCATGAAACTGAACACAATTATGAACGATTTTAACTTCAAAAAGTCTTTATGTTTTTTAAGAGTTTACTTGCCGGAAGACTTAACTATAAATAGTAGACTCTTGCTGCAAGTTACGATATGGATGCAATTATTTTATATTTGTGCATGCTGTTAAAAGTTTGGACTCAAATTCCCTTTGTTATAGAAACTGTCTAGAATGTCCAAGACTTCGTCTTCTGTATCTACAAGATGAACTAAATCAAGGTCTGCTGCGCTGATATTCCCATTTTGTTCAAGCAAAGTGTTTTTAATCCAGTCCATCAAACCAGACCAGAAGTCGGTTCCCACAAGAATTAAAGGAAACTTAGCAATTTTATGCGTTTGTATTAGAGTGAAAGCTTCAAAAAGCTCATCTAAGGTTCCAAATCCACCAGGCATTACCACAAATCCCTGTGAATACTTCACAAACATCACTTTTCGAACAAAGAAGTAATCAAAGTCGATACTCTTATCGCTGTCGATATATGGATTGTCGTGTTGCTCAAAAGGCAAGGTGATATTTAATCCAACTGATGTTCCGCCTGCTAAATGTGCGCCTTTATTACCAGCTTCCATAATACCAGGACCACCACCAGTAATTACTCCATAGCCGTGCTCTGTAATCTTCTTGGCAATACTTTCGGCAAGCTGGTAGTATTTATTGTCAGGTTTGGTACGTGCGGATCCAAAAATAGAAACACAGGGACCAATTCTACTCATTTTTTCATATCCATTGACAAATTCTCCCATGATTTTAAAAATAGCCCAGGAGTCATTTGTCTTTACTTCATTCCAATTCTTTGGTGTTTGTTCGTTTCTCATTTTTATCCGTGTTCATTTAATTTTGTCACTCCTAACTTGATTCGGAATCCGACTTCTAAATTAGTTCTTTTTTCAGGAAATGCGCGGTATAGCTTTTTGTATCTTTACTTAGCACTTCTGGCGTGCCAATAGCCATGATTTCACCTCCTTTTTTACCACCTTCGGGACCAATATCAATAATGTGGTCAACGGTCTTTATTACATCTAGGTTGTGCTCAATAATAAGCACCGTATTCCCTTTGTCCACCAGTTTATTAAGCACCAGCATTAGTACGCGAATATCTTCAAAATGTAACCCTGTAGTAGGTTCGTCTAATATATAGATGGTATTTCCAGTATCTCTTTTAGACAGTTCGGTGGCTAGCTTAATACGTTGTGCTTCACCTCCTGAAAGGGTTGTTGATTGCTGCCCAAGTGTAATATAGCCTAAGCCTACATCTTCTATAGTTTTGAGTTTTCGATATATCTTCGGAATCAATTCGAAATAGGTGCAAGCCTCATCAATGGTCATTTCGAGCACATCGTAAATTGATTTTCCTTTATACCTAATTTCAAGGGTTTCTCTATTAAAACGCTTTCCTTGGCAGGTTTCGCATTCCACATATACATCCGGCAGAAAATTCATTTCAATAACACGTAAGCCGCCTCCTTTACAAGTTTCGCACCTTCCGCCGGAAACATTAAAGCTAAAACGTCCCGGTTTATAACCGCGAATCAAAGATTCAGGCACTTTCGCAAACAGGGTTCTTATTTCTGAAAATACGCCTGTATAGGTTGCCGGGTTGGATCGCGTTGTACGTCCAATAGGAGATTGGTTGACATCTATTACTTTATCTAAATGTTGTAAACCTGTGATCTTTTTATAAGGCATTGGTTTTTTAACGCCGTTAAAGAAATGTGCATTCAAAATTGGATAGAGCGTTTCGTTAATGAGGGTTGATTTTCCGCTTCCTGAAACTCCTGTAACACCAATCATCTTACCAAGTGGAATCTCAATAGAAACATTCTTTAAGTTATTACCCGTTGCACCAGTAAGTTTCAATGTTTTGCCATTCCCTTTTCTTCTTTTCTTTGGAATAGCAATTTCTTTGGCGCCATTAAGATAATCAGCAGTAAGCGTGTGATGCTTTAATATTTCTTCAGGGGTTCCTTCTGAAACGATTTCGCCACCGTGTTTTCCAGCCGCTGGACCAATGTCGATAACATGATCTGCATGTTCAATCATGTCTTTGTCATGCTCTACAACAATCACCGAGTTGCCAATGTCCCTCAGTGCTATAAGTGATTGAATTAGTTTGTGATTATCACGTTGATGAAGACCAATACTTGGCTCGTCTAGAATATAAAGCACCCCAACAAGCTGTGATCCAATTTGTGTAGCCAGTCTTATTCTTTGTGCTTCGCCACCAGAGAGCGATTTAGAGCTACGGTCTAAGGCTAAATAGGTAAGACCAACATCAACTAAGAACTGCAGTCTGGTTTTTACTTCCTTTATGATTTCCGAAGCAATTTTAACCTGTTTATCAGTTAAATTTTTCGCTAAGTTTTCAAACCAATCTGCCAATTCAACCACATCCATGTGAGCCAATTCTGCGATATTTTTACCGTTTACTTTGAAGTTTAAGGACTCCTTCCGAAGTCGGCTACCACCACATTCAGGACAATCAATCTTGTCCATAAAGTCCTTTGCCCAGCGCTGTAGTGATTTAGATTCGTTAGCGTTGAATGTATTCTGAATAAAGGTCGCAACACCTTCAAAATCGATTTTATATTTACGCGTAATCCCTAACGACTTTGAAGCCACCTCAAATTTATCGTGTCCCCCGTAAAAAATCATCTCTTTTGCTTCTTCGGGAATTTCTGAAAAAGGGTCAGAGAGCTTAAATTCAAAGCGTTCAGCGATAAGGTCAAGTTGTTTGAATATCCAATTATTCTTTTGAGGGCCATGTGGTGCCAAGGCACCTTGCTTAATAGACAAGGATGTATTTGGAACAATCTTTAGAATGTTGACTTCGTGCAATTCCCCAAGTCCTTTACACGCAGAACACATCCCTTTAGGTGAGTTGAATGAAAAGTTGTTCGGTTCGGGGTTTGGATATGAAATCCCGCTAGTAGGGCACATCAAAGACCTACTGAAATAGCGTACTTCATTTGTTTCATTATCCAGAATCATCATCACATCATCACCGTGATACATGGCCGTTACAATAGATTCACTTAGGCGTTTGTCACCTTCAATTTCTTTTGAAATTTTGAGTCGGTCAATTACGGTTTCAATATCATGCATTTTGTATCTGTCAATACGCATGCCTTTTACAATATCTTGTACCTCACCATCAACGCGTACTTTCACAAAGCCTTGTTTCGCGACTTGCTCAAAAAGTTCCCGGTAATGTCCTTTTCTGGAACGCACTAAGGGTGCAAGAATACTCACCTTTTTTCCGTCAAAATCATCTAGAATAAGTTGCTTTATTTGGGCATCATTATAACTTACCATCCGTTCGCCTGTGTTGAAGCTGTAGGCATCGCTGGCACGTGCAAAAAACAGTCTCAGGAAATCATATATTTCGGTAATGGTTCCCACGGTGGAACGCGGACTTCTACTTGTAGTCTTTTGCTCAATAGCAATAACAGGGGATAGCCCTTCAATTTTATCTACGTCAGGACGTTCTAGATTGCCAAGGAATTGTCGTGCATATGCAGAGAAAGTTTCGATATAACGACGTTGTCCTTCAGCATAAATAGTATCGAAAGCTAGTGAAGATTTACCACTGCCAGAAAGGCCTGTAATTACAACAAGTTTCTCGCGTGGGATGCGTACATCAATGTTCTTTAAATTATGGACGCGAGCACCTAAAACCTCAATTACATCTTCACTTTTTGCCATAGTCTGCAAAGGTACTTAAACGGATTGAAAATTTAGTAATTGCTAGGCTTTGAAGTGGATACTTTTATAAACATAAATGCCATCCCGCATTACAGCGATGACTTAAGTTTTGTTTTAGTGAAAGTGTTTAAAATGGTGTCAGTAGATGAACTGTTACGTCTGTTGGTTGTCTTTTATACGCTGGGGCTTTTATGATAGCTGCGCTAATCTTAACCTTGCTTTAACTATTCATTTCCTTATTCAAGAACTGATAGAAGGTAGTGGCAATAAAGAAAATAGTACTAATCACCAAGGAGTAGCTTATAATTAGGGCCATATAAGAGAAACTGAATAGGAGGGATGCTATTGGAAGCAATAGACCAAACAGGACTAAAACAAGGAAGATGATGTATAGATAACGGACAGTCGCTGGTAATTTCTGTCCAACAGAGCCTTGAAACTCATATAATTTAGGCAACACTTCTTTGCTCATGTATTCACCAAGTTTTGAAATAAAGACTTCATTGAAGGAAGAATCTTCGAAGGCCTCGCTATCAATATTATGTGCCAGAGTCATTATCTTTTCTTGATGACGGTCAAAAACTGATTCAATATCCAATGAGTCTTTATAAATTGCAAATTTATATCCGAAGTAATACCAAAGCCCAGAACTACACTTATGTTCTAACCATTTTCCTACAATACTCTTGTCATAAATTGTTGGAAATACAATCGCTTCAGGTATTTTTTTGTCCCTCTGGCTCGTCATGAGTAAGGATTTCATTTCTAGATATAAATTCTCGGTATCGCCGTATTGGTGCGATTCCTGTAAGAACTCTATTGCCAATTTCGACTTGCCTTTGTAAAATTCTTTTACATCAAAAAAGTTAAGGCCCGCAAATTCATCATCTATATATTCTTGAAGTCCTGGAAGCCACATCTTAGAATGCATAAGAATCTCAACAATACTTCTAAAGTCGTGCATTTTCTGGGTTACCGAGCTCAACGCATCAACAACCATATGTTTCGTATTCTTTAAACTAGCAGCGTGTAAAGCAAGATATACCATAATAATGGCCGCTAGGAATCCGGCGATACTGATAAAAACATTAGACACGTCTTTCAATGTGCTAATAAATTCTGGTGTGTTTTGCATTTTTTGCCAGAGTAGATAAACAAGCGTAATACTTAGCAAACCGCTGATTATAAGAGGGATGATAACAAATAAATCTTTTAAGAAATATTTTTTTCTCATTGACATGTTTAACTAATGCGTTGGGGATTAATTGCATTTGCTGAAAAGACAGTAAGATCCAAAGAGAATAAATCCTCTTCTAATTGGACGTTACAAGGTATCGAATTAGCTTGTTTTAGATTTAATAGTTATGCCCCAAAAAGAGCGCTTAAGGCGCTATTTTTCCTACGCAGGAGATCAAAAATACGTAATTTTCCTACATAACGTAGTAAATTACCTACAATTCGTTGTATGGTAACAGATTACCGACCAATTACCTTTTTAAGAAGGTTTTTGGGTTAAAAACCAACCGCGGTGTCATCTCCACGTCTATCTGCACCACCTTCTAACTTCCCGTCTGGAAGTACTAAAATACCGTCCACTTTTCCTATTATTGTAGCATTTTTATGATCGATATTATAACCTATTTGAGTCAAGCTGTCTAACCGGTCTTTCGGAAAGGAATTCGGTTCGAACATCACCACATCTGGTAGCCATTGGTGATGAAAACGCGGCGCGTTAACTGCATCTTGCATACTCATATTAAATTCGTACACATTAAGTATGGTTTGAAGCACAGAAGTTATAATTGTAGATCCTCCAGGCGTTCCAACAGTCATCCAGAAATCTCCATCCTTTTCAACTAGTGTAGGTGTCATGGAGCTAAGCATGCGTTTTTGCGGACTAATAGCGTTTGCCTCACCGCCAATTAGCCCGAACATATTGGGCTCACCAGGTTTGGCACTGAAGTCGTCCATTTCATTATTCAGAAAGAATCCTAATTCT
>JBLING010000174.1:0-5984 GCA_047639155.1 bacterium | reverse complement strand
CGTTGGATTCCATTTAAGGTCGCGACCGTTGTTTGTACCTTGGTATGAATCTTCTCCAAGAACGATATTCAAACGTTCACCCGTTTCAACATTTATTGCGTAACCTGGAAACCACGTTCTACCTTGTTCAGCAGCATTTTCGCTACCATCCTTATTTATTGAATTGTGTTTTCGAATTTCAAACTTCTTTGCTCCACCTTGGTTTAGGTTTTCTTCTTCTCCAAGTTCAAGCACTAAACACTGTGACCACTTCGACTCATCTCTTGTAAATACCAGATCAACACTACTTAGGTTGTCTAGATTAAACCAATGTGACGGTGGTTGTGTTCCTTGATACGCAACACCTTGAACCAAAGTATAATTTCTCGCAGGTTGTGGACTTGCGTTCGCAGGAATGTTTTTAGACGCTAACCTATAAGGTGCAATTCGTCCATCCCAGATACGTTCATATACTTCAAACCTATCAATTGCAGCTCCATTCTCGTCTCTAAAATCATGCTCTGAATAGTCTGGAGGCGCAATAGTAGAACCTTCTCTACCAGCTCTAATCCAGTTAAACCAAGCACCGTTATCGATATCTGGAATTGCAGTCAACCATTGCTTACTGTTGTCGTCCCATGTTACGTCCCAGCCTATGAACCCATTGGTTTGGTCAACGTCACTATTACCAGGACCTACAACTTGTTTCAAGGTCACTGACATTCCCCAGTCGTTTAACTCATTTTCAGTGCTGAGCGCAGTAATCAACTGTTCATTTTCGTAGTCGATTGTATAATCTGAAAAGATTGTATCATTTGTTTCGGTATTGATTAACATCCAGTTCGTAGCCTCAGCAACCAACCCGCTTAATCTTCCAATTGAAGATGTTGAACCAACATCTTCAAGAAGGATTAACTCAAATTTACCTTGTGGTACTTTTAAAGGATCAACGACTTTAATATTCACTGGACCACGGCCTATTTCATATTCAGGAAATTGAGTTTTCCCATTTGTCATGATTTCCTCTACAGACGCCTCTGTCAATTCCAAATCAATTCCGCCGTTACCACGACCTTCTAGTCGAACTAATTTAGGACCATCACCATAATTTCCATTAAGCCTTATACCACCTTCTTCAGGTTCTGGACTATGCGGTATTACGCTGAATTGTTGGATCTTTCTTCCAGCCAAATATTCTAGTTCTCTATGACCGGGAAGTGCCGCGTAAGACACTACCATAAAATAATAAGGTTTGTGATTGACTAATGTCTTGTTACTACCTGTGGCGAAAGCATCATCCTTTACAGACAATGAATGCACAAGGCCGCTGTTTTTACCGTCAATCATAAGCTTTGGCAATGGTTGTCCTAAAGCCTCATCAAATGGTTTGTTAACCAGTCTTGTAATACTATCATCAAGGTCACAGTTAAATATTTCTCTTGCTTTATCAATGTCTTCCAAATCACCAGTACCTACTGATGCGTTTTTAAGTTGGTAAACACGATAACCTTGGAATACATAGGTAACTGGTTGTCCGTCACTAATTGTAACTTCCTTATAAGCTTCTATTCTTTTTGTCTCATTAAATAAAAGAATTACTTCATTGTTCAATTCTTGTGCTTCAACAATAGGTGCATCCGGTCCATCAAGAATATCAAAGCAATTGTCAAACAATTCCTGTGCTTTTCTACTACTTGCTTTTAATAGATCCAAAGACCCAGTAGCTCCACCTGAACTTGCTTTTGCCCAAACAACACCAACGGTAATTTTGTTAACAGCTCCTTGTTTTAAAGTAAAAGGACCAGAGGTCTGAAGGAAACGTCTATCTGCAGGTGTATTACCCGATGTTGTTTCTGACCAATCCGTATTGTTTTTGGGATCCGACTTCCCTGGAAAAATGTAATCGGTACAATTACTTCCAGTACGTCCATTAGCTTCATCTCTAGTTAAACAATCACCATTTTTCCATAACCCACGTAAGAAGTTATAGTAATGAATCGGCGATTGTGGATTACCGAAATTCGTGAAATCGTTATCGTAATAAACAAATTTCGACATGCCTAATTCAAACAAAGTGTCTACTCCATTTACCGTACTATCTTTTTTAGGTCCTTCGAAAAAATCAACGCCTATAGACGGTGGATTTAGTCCATAGCCAAGAATACCTTCATCGTTATCATCTCCATTGTAGCAGAAGCCTAAACTTAAACCAACGTCACATCCAACATAGTCATCAGAATAATTCCCTAAATCAGGGTCCACCCATTGTCCAAAATAAGTACTACTTAAGTTAGACCCTCTGTTGATGATTCTAGTTGTATAGAATGTCATGTTATTGATTTCGTCATTCGTAGCATAAGCAAAAGCAGTTGTTTGTAACTCCAAACCTTGTGCTTGACCTTGCGTTTCTGAGTGAATATTACCTCTATCATTATAAACAAACCATAGCAATTGATCTGGTTGATCAGCTGGTGTATTTTTCTCTCTCGTTACCGGAACACCTCGACACTCCGTTTGTAACACAGGATAATCTCCGTTGAACGGCTCGTATACACCATTACTATCTTGATCGAAGAATGGGGCTAGCATGTCAGGTTCATTGGCTCCACGACCGTTTCCAGGCCAGTTTTTAATTCCATCACTTAATGAGGTTAAAGATCCGCTTTCCCACGCTTCTCTGTGCTTTTCTATCTCATCACGTGTAACCTTATAAATCTCATCATATGCTTCACAACGTGTGCTGTTTGTTGTTCCAGTTACCTTATCTAAAGGTCCAGGCCAAAAATCAGAACCACCTTGACGATACGTCATAGCCGCAAGTTTCAAAACACCTTCATCTTCACCACCAATCCAAATGGCACCAGCAAATAGCGAGTTCTTTCTTACAGCATTTAAGTCTGTTAATTTTGGAATTTCATAACGCGCGTTACTCAAATCCCACCACATGTCACCACCGTTTAGTATTCGTGTTCGAACATTATTGATATCCAAATCAGCTTGAGCAGATGCAGGATCACAATCTGAAGCAAATTTCATCAGTTTGTTTTTAATCTGCACCTCTCCTGCCTTTTTAGCATCTGAGTTTGGTGTTTGCACATTAACATTCTCTTTTGCTGAGGCAAAAAGGGTAGCTGTACATGCTAAAACAACAAATCCTATCTTTCTTAAATTAATCATATCTCTTTCTCTATTATTTTCAATTAAAATGTCATTCTGAAACCAAGTCTTGCGAGTCTCGGAATAGCATAATTAGAGGGGTTATTCATTTTAATGTTGTACAAATCCATAAACGATTGCTGGTTGATTTGTTCTTGAACGTATTGTTGACCTTGCGGCGAATTCAAGTAACCATCATCGTTAGGTAAACCTGTGTAACCATATACACCTTCTACAATTCTATTGTTCAATAGGTTTTGCACCCATAAGAACACAGTATATTGTTTCGAATCCGGTCTGAATTTTTTCTGGTTTTTCTTTTTGATTGTGAATGTCTTAGATGCATTCATATCAATTTTAAACTGCCACGGAAGGCGACTTCCAAATGGGTTACCGTCTAAGAAAGATCGCTGTACCCGACCTAAGTCAGATTGAGCAGATGAAATAGCAACACCTTGTTTTGAATATGGTCCACCAGACTTAGCTGAGATAATAAAGTTAGCTCCAGCGTCAGTAAATACTTTTTTACCGAACCATACTGGACCAGTGTATTCTGTTTTACCTTTAAAACGGTAATCCAATATACCAACTATCTTATGTCTTACATCCACGTCTAACGGATATAAGGATCTTAAATTTGGTTGGTTCGCTGCAATCAATGCACTTTGAGAGTTAATGTTACTACCTGTACCATCAGCAAACAATAAAGCGTAGTTAGCAGAAAGGGATACACGTCCTTCCCCTCTTAATTCGTATTCTGCTCTGAATGATTTTGTTGTGCTAAAATCGATGTTTGAATATGTGTTATAGGTAACAGGATACGCTTGATACAATCTAACTAAACCAAAATCATTTCTTGTCTCTGCATATTGAGCAATTAAACTCAAAGCAGAGTTTTCAGATAACAATTGCTTAAATCCTAATTCGTAGTTGGTACGAACACGTGGCTTCATGTTTGAATTGGCTATTGTACGAGACTGAGAAGCCTCAAGGTAATAGTATTGATTTATTGGTGTAAACGTTGCTCCATTTGTTGGGCGTTGAGCCATTACGTCATAGTTCGCAAAAAATTGAGCTTCAGAGTTAATAGGAAACGAAAACCAAACACGCGGAAGTACGTTTACTTGTGGTTCGTAATCCTTAAAGGATTCTTTAACGATATCTTGGTTTTGGCCATCAACTAAAAACGGTTGAACTTGACCGCCGGTTTCGTTGGCGATTACATCAGGAGTAGAAATTTCTACACCACTTGCGTCATACCATGTATTGTCTTTACGATACCCTAAGATCTCTGACGGAGATTCTGAGTTGTTCACGTAAACTGCATAATCCTCACCAATACTGCTTGGGTGTGCAACATCACGGCCTTGTATGCTCGTTACTTCTCCAGCAGTTTTTACAGGATAAAGTGAATAAGGATCAGCTAAAATAAACTGGTTCGCATCATAACGCTCAATTCGAACACCTAGTCTAAAAATAAGATCCTTGAATGCAAATTTGTCTTGTAACCATGCGGCACTATAAATAGGTGCAAATGACCCTACTCTTCTATTGTCTTTGTCGTACAAGAATTCAGCTAAACTTGGTTTTTCTCTATCACGATTACCTAAGTGATCATAACCATAGTAGGATATATAACTGTTTCCATTATTCCAAAGATCATCGGCACTAAACATGTCGATTGAAAAATCATCTGGAGAAAGTGAGTTTATATCAATAAACGTCGTTTCAGTATATGGATTTCCATGAACATCAGTTCTATTTTGATCCGCCATCAACTTCGCTCTTAAGTTTTTGTCAAACGTCTTTTGAGCATCAGAGTCAATGAAAGTATTGTATGTGATCGTGTCTAAGAACCTTCCGTTTTCGTCATAAGAATGGATACCTCCAACAGTATAATCACCTGTTTCAAAATTATCCAAGTCTAAAATATGAGAGTTAGCAAGCTGAGGCATTAGAGTCCACAAATTATTAGCACTTAAAGAATAGCCGCTATACAGGTTCTGCTCATATGTCATCCCAAACTGCAAATCATGTTTGTTCTTCAAATTCAAACTAGCCTCACCCATCGCATAAGCACTGAATCTTTCAGTCTGACTTTTCGAAAAACCAGCAGCGTTTGTTCCTGGATTTAGGAACAAGGAATATGTGTTTTGTAGCGAGAAACCATTTATTACACCCAGTCCTTCAAATACTTGACCATCGTTAAATATAGTACGATTTAAACTTGCCGCATTGTCGAAGAAATTAGTCGTATATCGCGCTCTTTCTGGATTCTTATCGGCTGCAGTAAAAGTTAATAAGGTGTCTTGATACCCTGCCAATTCGAAATAACCTCGTCTTGATACAGTGTCTCCTTTTTGGTCGATAAATTTCTTCTCATTCCCATTGTATCGGTAAACTGGTGCCCGATAGTGGTCAAACTTTCCTACATATCCATAATCAAATATGTTATCACCGTGCGTGGCACTTTTTGAAGATCCTATTGAAGTTTGATAATCTACACGCACTGTATAAAATGCATCAGTGATCAAAGATTTAGATTCATCTGCCTTGTCTTTATCATCTCTACTTGCGTTTCTAAGTCGTTGTGTGAACTTCAAATAAGTACGATAAGTTTGATTGATTGACTCGGCATTATTTTTATAATTCAGAAGATACTGTGCTCTACTGTAAGAATTTGAGTTTCTATAACTCCCTGAACCGAAAAAGGTAATTGTAGAATGCTTGTTTGGTTGATATTCTAATTTGGCCTGTAGCGATCCTCTAAAATAATCAACGTTACGTCTTGCTTTCTCCAACACGATACTATCATTTGTAAGGAATGTTGATGCTGGGACAAATCCGCT
>JBLING010000173.1:0-6033 GCA_047639155.1 bacterium | reverse complement strand
ACAAAATTACGATGACGTTTTATCGCGGTATTTCTCAGATACTGGTGCCCAATACAGTCTAACACGCACGCATATGAACAGTTGTGACTTTTCTGTAGAGCATTACAGTTATGCCCCAATTGACAATGATACTTTACTTCAGCACTTCAGCATCGAACCAGATTCGTCTGACATTATACCCATGATAAAAGGCGCACAGGCATTTTCGTCAGAAGGTTTCAAAATCATTGCGTCACCTTGGACGGCACCTGTTTGGATGAAGGACAATAAGGATTGGAATGGCGGCAAGTTACTCCCCGAGTTTTACCCTGCCTGGGCTCATTTCTTCTCTAAATACGCCAAGGCGTATGAAGCAATTGGCATTCCAATATGGGCATTTACAGTAGAAAACGAGCCTTTAGGAAATGATGCACATTGGGAAAGCATGCATTACACTCCTGCAGAAATGACTGATTTTGTAAAGCATCATTTAGGCCCTCAATTTGAAAGAGACAGCATCAATTCAAAAATTTTGGTTTACGATCAAAACCGGGGCAAGGAGCTTGATGAATGGGCCTCTTTTATGTTAACAGACTCCGCATTGTTGTCTTACATATATGGAACAGCCGTGCATTGGTATACCAGCACAATCGATTGGTATCCTAAATCGTTGACAAACGTGCATGTTTTGGCACCAAATAAACATATCATACATACAGAAGGCTGCATTGATGCAGAAGTTCCACATTGGAAGGATGATGCTTGGTATTGGGAAGAGGAAGCTACAGACTGGGGTTGGGACTGGGCTAAGGAAGAAGACAAAAAAGACCATCCAAAATATGTTCCATGTCACAGATATGCGCGAGATATTATCGGTTGTTTAAACAACTGGGTTGAAGGCTGGGTTGATTGGAATATGGTTCTTGATCGACAAGGTGGACCAAACCTGGCAAACAACTGGTGTATTGCTCCAGTGATTGCCGACGTTGAACAGGACCAAATATACTATACTCCATTGTATTATGTTTTGTGCCATTTTAGCAAATATATCCGTCCAGGAGCTGTGAGAATCGGGATAGAAACCAAGCACCCTGACTTGATGGCCACTGCCGCAAAAAACATTGACGGGACAATTGCTGTTGTAGTTTTCAATGAATCTAAACATCCGATACAATTTGGCCTTAACATTGAAGGAAAACGTATGAAGGTTCATATTGACAAGAGTGCCCTACAAACAATACTATTACAAATTGATTAGCCGTAATCAATAACTTTAAACGATACAAAAAGCAAAGTACAGAATGTCAATAGCAGATGCAGAAAGTGGATATATCACAATAGAGTCGGAACGATTCTATAAAATACATGACTACGACTCGATAAGGCCATTTTTTATGACTATTGTGAGTCCTAGTGACCATTGGTTATTTATTGCGAGCAACGGTGGTTTAACTGCAGGTAGAAAAAACCCAGGGTCTGCATTGTTCCCATATTACACGGATGACAAAATTGTCGACATGGCGGATTGTACTGGTAGCAAGACTATAATTCGTTTCGATGACAATGGCCGAAACGTATTCTGGGAGCCATTTTCAGATAGAAATATCGGAGAACCACTTACTCGAAATTTGTATAAGAACAGATCTGGGAACAAAATCATTTTTGAAGAAATTCATGGAGACCATGGATTATCCTTTCAGTACATGTGGACGTTTTCTGAAAAGTTTGGATTCGTAAAGCGTTCCATTATTTCAAATACAAAAACCCAATCTGTAAACATTGAAGTGCTTGACGGCGTTCAAAATGTTTTACCGTATGGGGTAAACACTGAATTACAAACTTCTAAAAGCACATTGGTTGACGCCTATAAAAAAAATGAGTTAGACTTAGAATCAGGACTTGGAATATATTCTCTAAGTGCAATGATTGTTGACAAAGCAGAGCCAAGTGAGTCGTTGTCGTGCACTACGGTTTGGTCTATAGGTGCTCCAAAAGCAAATCGATTGCTTTCTTCGTTACAACTCAAAGACTTTAGACTTGGCAGAGAAATAGTTCAAGAAGCAGATGTTAGGGCTGAAAAAGGTGCGTATTTCATACATTCTTCAATAACACTTGAACCTGGTCGAGAACAATCTTGGTTCACGGTATGTGAAGTTAATCAATCCGCGAGTGATGTGGTTAATTTGAGGGAAACAATCCTACATGATCAGCGATTATTATCGCGACTACAACAAGACATAGACGATTCTACCAACGAATTGCGCAAGCTGGTCGCTTCGGCTGACGGTCTGCAAAAGACGAGTGATGATCTAAGCACAGGTAGGCACTACTCAAACGTATTGTTTAATATTATGAGAGGTGGAGTGTTCAACGACCAATACCTAATATTCACAAATGACTTTGCTCAACATGTGCGCATAATAAATAAGTTGGTTTTTGACAAAACCACTTCTTTTCTAAAAGGTCTTCAACCTTCCATTGACGTAAAATTATTTATCAACTCGATTCATAATCATGGAGATTCTGACCTGCTGAGGATGGCGAATGAATATCTGCCGTTATTTTTTAGTCGACGGCACGGTGACCCAAGCAGACCATGGAATTACTTTTCGATTGAAACTAAAAACAACGCTGGAGAAAAAAACAACAATTATGAAGGAAACTGGCGTGATATCTTTCAAAATTGGGAGGCGCTAGCTTTGTCTTTCCCCAACTTCACCTTCGGTTTTATCAGTAAATTTTTAAACGCATCAACAATAGACGGTTATAACCCGTATCGAATTTATAAAGAAGGACTAGACTGGGAAATAGCGGATGAAAATGACCCTTGGTCATATATTGGGTATTGGGGAGACCATCAAATTATCTACTTGAGTAAACTAATTGAAGTATGTGAAAGCCATTTCCCAGATTTATTGACCAACATGATGGTTGATGATTACTTCGTATACGCAAATGTCCCTTACAAAATAAAAGAGTTTGAGGCGATTGTTGCTAACCCAAGAGACACCATTGCGTATGACTATGTTTTAGATACACAGATTAAAGAGCGTGTTCTTGAGATTGGATCGGATGGCAAATTATGTTTACACCGGGATTCTTCTCCCGTGCGCGCCAATCTCGTTGAAAAGATTATGGTCACCCTGTGCACCAAACTCTATAATTTTATACCTGACGGAGGAATTTGGCTAAATACGCAGCGCCCTGAATGGAATGACGCAAACAATGCTTTGGTCGGGAATGGAGTATCCATGGTTACCCTATATTACATGCGTCGATTTATTACATTGGTACAGACCATCATCTCACCAAAAGCCAACAAAAAGTTATTACTAAATAGGCCCGTCGTTCGTTTAATAGATTCTCTCCTAGAGACATACGAACAATTCGTTCCCTCAATGGATAGTGGATTTACAGATTCTGTTCGATTTGATTTTGTTAAACAATGTGGTGAAGCAGGAGAATATTACCGGAGACAAGCATATGCTGGTTTTCGGGCTGAAAAAGAAACAATTGAAATCACGACAATAACAAGTCTGTTGTCGGTTGCCTTAAGGTTTATAGACAACTCAATCGAAGAAAACAAACGGGAAGACAAGTTGTATCACGCATACAATGTAGTAGCGTTTGAAGATGAGAACATAAAGATTGAACGGCTCTATGAGATGCTTGAAGGACAGGTCGCCGTATTGAGTTCGGGATATATTGAACCACAAGAAACAGGCGAGATATTGGATAGTCTCAAACAAAGTAAAATGTTTAGGCCTGATCAATATAGCTACATGTTGTACCCTGACCGCCAACTGCCAAGTTTTTTAAATAAGAATTCAATTCATTCCGATAACGTAAAAAAAATAGATCTGTTCAACACATTAGCTGCGGATAAGAATAAAGATTTAATTATCGAAGACGTTAAAGGCGACTTCCACTTTAATGGGGACATTCACAATGCGAATGATGTAAAAGCCGTGCTTAAAAAACTATCTAAAAACAAATACAAGGAGTTGGTAGATGTGGATTCGGACAAAGTCTTGCACTTATTTGAGGCTTTGTTTGATCATAAATCATTTACAGGGCGTTCTGGTACGTTTTATGGATATGAGGGCCTGGGGTCAATTTATTGGCACATGGTTTCAAAACTTTTAATGGCTGTTCAGGAGAATATTATATCGGCTTACCACAAAGGAACTTCGAAATCCGTGTTGGGTAATCTTATCGACCATTACTATGAGATACGCGCAGGTATTGGCGTTAACAAGTCTCCACACTTGTACGGCGCATTCCCTACTGATGCATATTCCCACACCCCTGGCAACGCAGGTGCGCAGCAGCCTGGAATGACTGGTCAGGTCAAAGAAGATATTATTAATCGTTGGTCCGAATTTGGTGTTGTTATTAATAATGGTGCAATCTGTTTTGAGCCTTTATTGCTGCGAAGTGCGGAGTTTTTAAATACCGAATCTGAATTTCAGTATTACGACGTAAACAACGCATCACAAACCATTCAAATTGACGCTGGCGCTCTTGCGTTCACCTACTGTCAGGTACCAATTGTGTACCAGAAATCCAACACTGAGCGAATCAATATCGAGTTTTACGATGGACGGTCTGAAGTGTTAGAAGGCAATCAGCTCACCAAAGGTTATTCGAGTGCTGTTTACAATCGAACCGGTACAATCCGTACTATTCATTTCAATTGCATTTCACTTCTTGTAAAATAACACCATAAAAAAAAAGCCACTAGATAAATCTAGTGGCTCTACTGAAAAGTTAAACCGTTCAAGGTTCGTATTAAGAATTTTAGTTCTTAGTCGCTTTAAAGCTTAGTGTTTCGTTAGAAGTTTCAACAATAACAACATAGATACCTGAAGTATAAGCTGTCATGTCTATGCTTAAAGTAGCAGCATTCGCATCAAATGATTCAACAACTGCTCCAACTGTATTCATTACAGTTACGTGATTCATCGCATTGGTCGTAGCAATGTTTAACACATTTGTTACAGGATTTGGATAGTACGTTAAGCTCCCAGTGGTTAATTCCTTAACAGATGAGTTATCAGGCTCGCCAAAAATCATATCGTCCCAGTAATACGTTTTTTCTCCTGCTGTAGCCCCGTCAGTTCCGAAGTTGAAAAACAAAGAAGCTTTGTCATAGGTGTTCGCAATGTTAAGCGCTGCTGTTCCGCTCACAGGAGTTGAGAAATCAAAGATTATATCTTCCCACTCGATAGATTTGGTAGTATTTACATCTACTTCGCAAGTAACTGTGTTGTTTGCTACATCTTCCACTTTTAACCTTACTGTAATTCCAGTATCAGGGCTATACACACGAACAGTCATTTTTGTTGCAGTAGCTGTAAAAGGTATTGCATCTTTAAACCCAAATTGGGTTCCAGCCGTTACACCTGCCCAAACTGGGCTTGATGCTGGCTTAGTCGACATAGCAACCATATTCATTCCTCCTGCAGGATCTGCAGTAACTGAGGAAATCATGTCTCCAAAACTTGTTAATGTATAATCAACAGTTGTGTCTTCAAAAGTCACTGGAAGATTAATCTGATCTTTCGTTGGACCTGAAGCTACCATCATTACATCGTCCCAGTAATACGTTTTAGCACCAGCAGTTGCACCATCAGTGTCAAAGTTGAAGAAAATCGATCCTTTGTTATAGTTGTAACCTAGATTCAAAAGAGCCGTGCCAGCTCTTTGATTTGCGAAGTCAAATACTAAGGTTTCCCATTCACCCGTTTTAGTCGTCATGGCAATCGTTTCAACTGATTTTGTTGGATCCGATGCATCTTCAACTTTAAAATTCACAGGGATTCCTGCGTCAGGAGACCAAACTTTAATCGACACTTTAGTGTCAGTAACACTAAATGGTAATTTCTTACTAAAACTCGTTACAGTTCCCATCATGTCAATCCCAAGTGTAGTTCCAGCCCAAGTCTGAGCTCCAGCCGTTTTTTCACTTTTAACAACCATGTTAGCCGCATTGGTAGGGTCAGCAACAACTGAAGATGCGTTTCCACCAAAATCAACAATACCATAAGTTAC
>JBLING010000172.1:0-6047 GCA_047639155.1 bacterium | reverse complement strand
ACCTGCGGCTACAACTCCGTCTGAATCAACTGACTCAAGTTGGACATCAACCATTTTATTTACCAATTCAGGATTATAAGGCATCACCACTTTAATATAGTTATCTGTGAATCCATACATCCTGCCATCCTTGTTCTCTCCTTCGAAGAGAACAGTCCTTGTCTCCCCTAAATGCCTATGGTAGAATGCCATTCTTTTCTTTTGCGATAAAATCCGTAACATTTCAGCACGCTCCGTTTTTTCAGCTTTGGAAACTTTATCGGTCAGCTTTTTAGCGGTTGTATTTGCTCGCTCCGAGTATGGAAATACGTGAAGATAACTGACATCAAGTTCATTTAAGAAATTATACGTTTCTAAAAAATGTGCTTTTGACTCACCAGGAAAACCTACGATAACATCAACTCCAATGCACGCATGCGGCATGGCTGTTTTAATGCTCGCAACACGGTCAGCATATAACTCACTCAAATACTTACGTCGCATTTTCTTTAACACCACGTCACTCCCGCTTTGAAGCGGCACATGAAAGTGTGGGACAAATCTTTTGGACTGTGCAACAAACTCAATAATTCGGTCTTCCAATAGATTTGGCTCTATACTACTGATTCTGAAACGGTCGATCCCATTTACGTCATCCAAGGCTTCAACTAAATCAAAAAACGTTTCATCTGTATCAACACCAAAATCACCAATATTAACTCCTGTCAATACAACTTCTTTAACTTCAGTTTGCGCCACTTCGTTCGCCACTTTAATCGTTTCTCCGATTGTATTGCTTCGGCTTTTGCCGCGGGCTAAAGGAATTGTACAAAACGAACAGAAATAATCACAACCATCTTGGACTTTCATGAAACTTCTAGTCCTGTCCCCTACTGAAAACCCTGGTATAAATACGTTGGTTTCTTTTATGTTGGCGTTAAATACCTGTTTCTTATTCGTCTCAATTTTTTGGAGGTGTTCCATCAAGTTGAACTTTTCTGCAGCCCCCAATACCATATCGACTCCTTCAATTTCAATAATTTCTTGTGGTTTTAATTGGGCGTAACAACCGATTACCACAACCGATGAATCCGTATTTCTTTTTTTCGCTTCCTTAACGACCTTTTTACACTTACGATCTGCGTTTTCGGTGACAGAACAAGTATTGATAACATAGATATCAGCAACATCTGTAAAATCAATCACATCGAAACCTTCCTTTTTGGCTTGTCTACCAATGGTAGAAGTTTCGGAAAAGTTGAGTTTACATCCGAGCGTATAAAAGGCGATGCTAGGCATGGTACAAATGTAAGTGATTCATGATTTCTCTAAGTTCGGTTACCAGTTTAATTCCTTTAATACAGTGGCACGCAATGTATTGAGTTTATCACCTTGCTTGTTCCATTTTTGGTGTGCTTGAAATTGCAGAAATATATCCCTACAATGCTGATAAGGGATTGACAACCATTGAAAAATAAACCATCCAACAACACCATACCATCCATACAAGATTGCAAAAATTGGCATTCCAATTACAATAAGTAACAAGTTATAAGCGAGTCCAATGCCAAAATAAATACTCTCATATAACTCGTCTTTTTTAACTATGGCGTCGACCAGTTTTTTGCCAAAAAACAATCCCCATTGTGTTACCAACCACGATAAGCTCGAAGGAATAATAAACAATAGAAAGAAAATATATTGCCATATCTTGATTGGTTTTGACCCAGATTCACTGGTTCCTACTTGGTCAAGTGCCAATTGATACGCTTGTATCGCATTACGCAAACCACCTCCCAGTTCGCTTTGTTTTACCGCGTTCGCAGTTGCTATTTCAGCTTCCAGCCTGTCTTTTGAATTAAACCGAAATTTCAAAAATGGTTCATTACGGTCGGCTCTCACAATACGCAATGCGGTTTCAGTTATGTCATCATCACCTTCATCAACCACCACCATCTGCTCTTCAATCTTACGTCCCGTATCTTTTGTGAGATTTGTAAAAGCGGTTCTTTCGTTACCGCCTTCAGTCAAATAGTCCTTTAGATAAACAGGTTCAGAAAAACTGATCATTATTTCGTTACGATGATACTTATAATGGGTATAATTCAATCCAAACGGCACAACAGCAACTTCCATCTTACCTTCCTCACGCGCTTGCATGTCAATAATCATGCGTGCCATTCCATTCTTAAGTGGTCGAAGTCTTTTTTCAATTTGGGCGTCAGCCTCGGGAAATATTAGGACCCATCGGTTTTTTTCAAACTCGAGATAGAGTTGATCGAAACTGCGGTTATTGCCTTCTTTGTTACGTCTAGACTCACCATCACGCGCCCTAAAAATTGGTATTAGTTTTATGCTTCTAAGTATATAATTCGCCCATCCTCTATTGAAAACATCTCCCCGCACAAAGACTCGGGTTGACTTTTGATAGAGCAACCCACTAACCATAGTGCCATCTAAGAATCCATTGCTGTGGTTGCATGCCAAAAAAACAGGTTGATCTTTAGGAATGTTGGATTCACCACTTATGAACACACGTTTAAAATAAACACGCGAATAAAGCTGAAGCCAAAATTTAACGAAGTGGTATAACATGTATAAACTTATCTATTAGCGTCACAAAGCATATCCTTTCGGAATATCAAAAAAAAATGGTTGATTTGCACAAGTACAAAAAAAGAGATTTCAAATATTATGACAAACAAGATTGCACTATTTATTGCAGTAATCATTGGATTAGCTTCTTGCAACAGTAATTCGGCGTCAACATCGACTGAGGAAACCGCTGCAGACACTACTTCTTTTGAAGTAAAAGTAGACAGATTTGCCGACTTACAAATACTGCGCTACCAGGTTCCAGGTTTCGACAAATTAACCCCGAAACAAAAAGAGTTGATATATTATTTATCTCAAGCGTCATTGAGTGGACGTGACATTATCTACGCGTGTAACTTTAAGCACAACATTCAGATACGAAGAACATTGGAAGAAATCTACCAACACTATGATGGAGACAAATCTACTGAAGACTGGAAAAACTTTGATATTTACCTAAAACGTATATGGTTTAGTAACGGTATTCACCACCACTATTCTGAAAAGAAAATAATTCCAGAATTCTCGGATTCTTACTTCGATGCGTTAATGGAAAATTCCGCTGGCGCAAATTGGCCAGTAATTGAAGGTGAAACGGCTGAAGACATGATTGCCAGGTTAAAGCCTTTTATGTTTGACAACACGATGGCAGCAAAAAAAGTAGTAAAAGACAAAGGGTTTGATAAAATTCAATCTTCTGCAAATAATTACTATGGTGATGGAATCTCTGAAGATGAGGCTATTGCTCATTACAAAAGTCAAATGGTTGAAGGAAATGACAAGCCGATAGAATACGGGCTAAATTCAAGACTGGTACGTAACGGTGATGGATTGGAAGACTTAACCTATAAAGTAGGTGGGTTGTATTCTGAAGCATTAGAGAAAATGGTTTACTGGCTTGAGAAGGCTGTTGTTGTTGCAGAGAACGACAAGCAAGCAGAACACCTTAGACTTTTGATTGAATATTTTAATACCGGTGATTTAAATACTTGGGATAGAACGAACCTTGCTTGGATTAATTCGACGGAAGGTGATATCGACTTCATTCTTGGTTTTATAGAAGTTTATGGTGATGCAATTGGCTACAAAGGTGCATTTGAAGGCGTGATAGAGATTAAAGATTTTGAAGCTTCAGAGCAAATGCAGATTATGAGTCAAAATGCACAGTGGTTTGAGGACAACTCTCCTATAATGGACGAGCATAAAAAAGCGAATGTTGTAGGTGTTAGTTACAAGGTTGTCAATGCAGCCATGGAAAGCGGAGACGCGGCACCGTCAACACCAATTGGAGTAAACCTACCGAACAGCAACTGGATTCGTTCGAAACACGGTTCGAAGTCTGTAAGTTTGGGCAACATTGTTCAAGCCTATAGCGATGCTTCGGGAAGCGGATCTACACAAGAGTTCTATTATTCTAAAGAATCACAAGACCGAATTAAAAAACACAGCAAGCTTGCGGGCAAACTACATACTGCTATGCACGAAGTAATTGGTCATGCATCTGGCACAATTAATAAAGGTGTTGGAACGCCAAAAGAAACCTTAAAGAATTACAGTAACACACTTGAAGAAGCACGAGCAGACTTAGTGGCATTGTATTACATATATGATCAAAAGATTGTTGATTTAGGGTTGATGGAATCCTTAGACGTTGGTAAAGCTGAGTATGACAGTTATATCATGAATGGCATGATGCTTCAATTGCGAAGATTAGAGGCAGGAGACAATGTAGAAGAAGACCACATGAGAAACCGACAGCTTATCGCATCTTGGTGCTATGAAAAAGGCCAAGAAGACATGGTAATTGAAAAAGTATCTAAAGACGGTAAAACGTATTTCGTTGTAAATGATTACGAGAAATTACGCGTTTTATTCGGCCAGCTACTAAAAGAAATTCAACGATTAAAGTCAGAAGGCGATTTTGAAGCTGCAGAAAAGCTAGTTGAAGGATATGGAATAATCGCAGATCAAGACTTAATGAAAGAAGTAAAGGCACGTTATGAGCAATTCAATTTAGCTCCTTATAGCGGCTTCGTTCAACCAACTTTAACTCCGGTAATTACGGATGATAAATTCGTAGACTTAAAAATCACGCACGACCAAGGATATGCTGAGCAAATGCTGTACTACAGTAAAAACTACAGCTTCTTAGGGAACGACGGAAATTAAGTTTTAAGACTTTCTTTAAAGCCCAACAAGTTTAAATTTGTTGGGCTTTTTTATGGATTATGAAATCATCTCAGGTTAAAAAATTAGTGGTATTGATCATTTTCGTGGTTGTTCTTGCAACCTCGGCATATTACATGTACACGATTCTTGTAAAACCAAGTCCATATTATCCCAAAGAAATTCAAGAGGATGCCGAATAGCATTCCCCTTGATTCATCATGGTCAACGCAGCTGGTCGACGAACTTAGTCAGCCATATTACTTACGTCTACACGCTTTCATAAAAAGCCAAAAAGCAGAGGACAAAACGATTTATCCTCCAAGCGATTTAATTTTTGCTGCTTTAAATGCTTGCCCGTTTGAGGAGGTTAAAGTAATCGTTTTGGGTCAAGACCCATACCACGGACCAAATCAGGCAAATGGCTTGTGTTTTTCTGTTGGTCAAGAGGTAAAAATACCACCATCATTAGTAAACATTTACCGTGAATTAACGGATGACTTACAACTTCCATCACTTCAATTTGGAGATTTATCGAGTTGGGCGCGTCAAGGTGTTTTGTTATTGAATGCAACGTTAACTGTGGAAGCACAAAAAGCAGGGTCTCACCAAAACAAAGGTTGGGAACTGTTTACGGATTCAATAATTGAAAAACTGAATGATCAGTGCAACAACCTGGTGTTTATGCTTTGGGGTGGATATGCAAAAAAGAAAGGTAAAAGGATAGATAGGACAAAGCATCTGGTTTTGGAAAGCGGTCATCCGAGTCCTTTAAGTGCGAATAGAGGTTATTGGTTTGGGAACAAACATTTTTCAAAGTGCAACGCCTACCTGAGCAAACACGACAAAGCGTCTGTTGATTGGAGTGTAGATTAGGTTGCTGTTGCGCCCCTACGGGGCGCTGTTTTTTTCTGGCCACGTATCATGATGTTTGGTCCCGCTGGGACCATTTCATAGCTTAATTTGCACAGACTCATTGACCGCAGCGCGGTCTCAACATCATACATTTCAATATATGCACGACCATGAATCATGGACCGCAGAGCGGTCTCAAAATCACACATCCCGACATATCCACAGTCATGAACCTTGGACCGCAGCGCGGTCTCAACATCCTCAATTCACACATCATAGAATAGATATTTTTCGTCGTACTCAACGTCATACTGTTTGAGCAGCTCTTTGTATTCGTCTAAAAACTTCTTTTTGCTGTGGTGCACATCATGATTTTCTATATAACGGATTACGTTTGGAAGTGCGTCGGGTGCATATGAAAACGCCCCAAATCCCAATTGCCAGTTAAATGG
>JBLING010000171.1:0-6128 GCA_047639155.1 bacterium | reverse complement strand
CAATAGAGCTCAAACCACCCAAACCAAATATCGCAAAGGATCCTTTTTTATTTGGAAAATTTAACTTGAAGTTTAAGTCTTGGTATTTGGGTACTGCATCAGTTCCCAAATCAATATTTAACGAACTAAAGATATCAAATGTAGCGTATCGATAGGAGAATATATAGGTAGATTTTTTCTTTTTATTTATTGGGCCTTCAGCTTGAATCTCTGTGCCAAACAACCCAAATTGCCCGCTATATTCCGCTTTGTTATAGTTCCCGTTTCTGAATTTTAAATCAAAAACTCCTGAGATACCATTACCATATTCCGAAGGGAATGCGCTTGTCATAAAGTCGGAGCTACCTACCAATTTGTTATTGATCATGCTTATTGGTCCGCCTGTAGAACCGGCAACTGCAAAGTGACTCGGATTAAAAATATCGATTCCTTCAAAACGCCATAAAAGTCCTAAGGGGGAATTCCCACGAACTACAATGTCGTTTCTTTGATCATCTGTACCAGCAACACCTGCGTAGTTTTGAGCCATACGTGCAGGGTCTTGTCTACTGCCTGGATATCTCTCTGCTTCCTCAGCATCGAAGCTACGGCTGCTTACAGAAACCATTTCGTTGTTGCTACGAACTTTAGATTTTTCGAGTTGTATAACCGCTGCGCCGAGGGTATTGGCAGATTCAACCATTTCCACATCAAGGTTAACTGCCTTGCCGCTAGTAACCATTATATTTTCTCGAGATACTGGTTCATAACCAACATATTCGATAGTAAAACGATGTCTACCGATGGGCACATTAAGGATTTCGTAATAACCCATGTCGTCAGTTGTTGCTCCGAAACCTTGAACAGTTTCAATTAAAACAGTTGCTGCAGTCAATCCAGCTTTAGTATCCGTATCAATAACCCTACCTGTAACGGTCTGGGTTAGTTGAGCAAATAAACTGTTGGTAGTCAGAATAAATGCAAATGCGCTTATTAAAATTCGTTTCATGATAATTTTTAGTTGCGTAAATTTAATCAAATAACGCAAAGTTTGCTTTTCAAATTCTTCCACCGACTGTCATGGTATCTTAATGAATCAATTTCTATTCAAAATGTTACGCATAAATGTCTCGAGTAGGAGGCCAATTCAGTTATCTTGCATTTTCTATGCGTAGCATATTTCTGTTATATATTTTGGCATTTATAGGCAGTTCTACTCTGCAGGCACAAGATGAAGCCCTTTTCAAGTCATCTCATTTATTTTCGAAACATTCGTCAAACATGCACGGAAAAAAGTCATTAGCAGGCAAGGACTACGACATTGTATACCATCGCATTTCTTTACAAATCGACCCTCGATATCGGGACATGTCGGGAAACGTCATGAGCTATTTCAAACCTCTCGTCAATGGGTTTTCGGAGATCCGTTTTGATTTGAGCGACTCCCTTTTGGTTGATTCTGTAGTTTACCATGGCACCAGCCTCAGTTTCAAACACACCTTAAATGAGCTAGAAATTACTACACCGGATATCGTAACTCTTGGCTCGTTAGATTCAGTTACGGTTTGGTACCACGGAGACCCGACTAACAATCCTTCAAGGAGTTATGAACGAGAATCAGGTAGAGCGAATAGCAGCGCTCCACTGATTTGGACATTGAGTGAGCCATATGGAGCGCAACAGTGGTGGCCATGTAAGCAAGGCCTTTATGACAAGATTGATTCATTAGACATGAATATTTATATCCCGAAGGGAAATAAAGCCGCGGGAATAGGAAGTTTAATATCGGTTAAGGCTGTTAATGATAGTACCGAGGTTTACCATTGGAAGCATAGATATCCGATAGCTACTTATCTAGTAGGGACAGCCGTGACAAATTATGAGTCTTTTACAGATTGGGTCCACTTTAAGGATGGTGATAGCTTATCCATAGTGAATTACGTATTTCCTGAAAGTCGTCCATTTATGGAAAACGCGGTGAAAGAAACGATACCAATCATGAAATTGTTTGACTCGCTCGTAGGGACATATCCATTCATAAAAGAGAAATATGGTCACGCTGAATTTTTACGTGGTGGTGGTATGGAGCACCAGACAATGAGTTTTATGGGAAGCTGGAACTTTGGGTTGATTGCGCATGAACTTGCACATCAATGGTTTGGAAACCAGATTACGTGTGGGTCATGGAGCGATTTATGGTTGAATGAAGGATTTGCTACCTATTTCACCATATTGGCTCGTGAGGCATTGCAAGACCCAACAACTTGGCGTGATGTTCAGTCCGGTAGTCAGGAAAGAGCCATGCGTGAAACAGGTGAATCCGTATTTGTGCTTGACACCATGGATGAATCTAGGCTGTTTAGTGGGCACTTAACCTATAATAAAGGGGCTCAACTATTGCGAATGATTCACTGGCAATTAGGTGACTCTTTGTTTTACAAAGGGTTAAGAAACTATTTAGAAAACGCTAATTTGTCTTATGGTTTTGCCAGAACGGCCGATTTGAAATTTCATCTTGAATCAACCTCGAGAAAGGACTTAACAGAATTTTTCCAAGATTGGTTTTATGGCACTGGAAACCCACATTATCTGATTAACTGGAACCAAGTTGGTTCAACTGTTACAATAAAATTAAATCAAACAACAAACGGTTCAACTGACTTTTTTGAAATGCCGATACCGTTGCGATTGAGAAATCAAACGAATTCAATCGATGTAACAATAAACCCAAGTTCCTCGAATTATGTAGAATCCATTTTTGTCGATTTTGCCGTAGATAGTTTAGATTTTGACCCAAATCTTTGGGTATTGGCAACACACGAAATTGTTAATACGACAGAAACAGAGGTTTCGTTATACCCTAATCCAACCGATAACATTCTAACAATAACGTCTTTTAACCAAGCATTTATTAGCTATAGGATTATAAATGCGCTAGGTCAGATTGTAGTGCGTGGCGATTTTAAATTAGGAGAAAAAATATTTAAGCGCATTGACGTATCGGGAATCACCAATGGTATTTATTTTATAGAATTGGATAATGGAACATCCACGCACACAGCCAAGTTTGTTAAGACGTAGCTGTAAATAGATACTATCTTTAAACCTTAGGCGTTAAACTTTCACTATATATTCAATAGATATGGGTTTTAACAACTTCGTACAGTTCTTTCTGGTATTTGCGTTTATGGCTTGTAACTCAAACAAAGGTCACACCAATGGATTAGAGAATGACCCATTGGTCATTCCGTATAGGCAGTGTCTGTCAAATCTAGATTCAATAAAAGAAAATATTGACTCAGCAGATTGGGACAGGGCGCAAGCTCTACTGTATACTACAATAAATGCTCATTTGCCGTCGTATTGGATTGGAACTGAGTGGGATTTTAATGGCACCACTCAAACGCCAAAATCTGGAAACATTGCCTGTGGTTATTTTTTAACGACCACAATGCAACAAACTGGATATGAAATAAAGCGTGTGTGGATGGCACAACAAGCATCTTCTGTACTAATAAAGGCCTATTGTAGTGATATTAAAATCATGTCTAGTCTAAAGGCAGTTTCAGAATATTTAAAGAACCAAAAAGACAGTTCATGTTAGATAATTGGGTTAGATTTCCATACTGGATACATCACGAAAGACAGGGACAGTTCATTTATTATTCATTCCAATTACATCGGCAACGAAGGAGTAATAAAGGAGCCAATTGAGAAATCAGCTGTTTTGGCAAACAACAAATATTTCATGATCGGTAGTTTGAGCAGTCGAAAAGATCACTTAATGAAATGGTAAATTGATATGTTTGTGAAACTATGAAGTCCGTTTTTCTTCTCCTTTCTATTTGCTTGACTGCCACGTGTTGGGCACAAAGCACATCTGACACTGTCCTGTCTGGAGGGAGGAAAGCCAAATTCCATATTGAAGTAATACCATGTGAATGCGACAGTTTAAAACATGATTCTGTATCCATATCCAATAGTGCGTGCTTCGACACAAACTCTTACTTGGTTGTGTTACCCTCAATTCTAGATGTTGCAGATTCAATCTGTATAGCAATGGGCGTTCCGCCCAAACTCATTTATGAAATTGGCATGAATGAAAGCAGGTGGCAAAATATTTATGATTTGGACTTTTTAATCAAAGATGGTGACCTACAAGTAATAGACCGAACCTTTAATCATTTTTACAGTTTATTAGCCTTGCAAGGAGGTAAAACCAGACACAACTATTTGATAATCGGAATATACTATCTAAAACAAAACTTCAACACGTATCAAAGTTGGGAAAAGGCACGATATGCTTATGGTAGAGGCCGTTGGAAATCTAAGTCAGATTGGACAAGTTTAGAGCGAAAGTTTATGACCAAAATCGACTGGACTCAGTACGACTGATTCACATTTTCAGATAAAAATTACGTGTTAGTTCAATATATTCTTGAGTGTATAAATGACGCTCAATTTCAATAGCCATTGTTTCAACCTTTACTTCGGACGGCTGAAAACCGTATTGGTGCAAACATCGTTTAGCCTGGCCGCCTTCTTTCCCTGAAATTTCCATTATTCGTGACAATTTTAGGCCTAAATTTATTGCCAGACTTTGCATTTCATTGCATCGCTCTTTTGGTATTATTAAAGCGAATTGTCCAAAAGGTGATAGTAGATTGATTACGTTTTCGATTAGTTCCTGAAAAGTTAAACTCAAATCATGTCGTGCCATACTTCTAGAGTTATTATTGGCTGCAAGTGCGTTCTTGAAAAATGGCGGGTTAGATATGATCAAATCAAATTTTTCATTGGTTTGGTATTCCTGAATCATAATCGACTTAAGTTTGATTCGTTCATGGAATTTAGAATTCTCAAAATTATAGCTTGCATCAATACAGGAATTGGAATTTGGCTCAATTGCTACGATTTGAGAGTGAGGGAACCTTTGGGCCAACATTAATGCTAAGAGTCCAGTACCTGAGCCGATATCCAATATTTTTTTAGGGCCCAAGGATTTCGCCCAAGACCCTAGCAAAACCGCATCTGTTCCAACCTTCATTGCTGAGTTTGAATGTCGGACATCGAATTCTTTAAATTTAAAAATATTGTTGGTACCCATTTCATTGCATGGTTACATTAAAAATTCATACGTTGTGGTTCATGCGGTTTTATAACAGGATCTTTAGGTGTAAAACTAATGTCTTCATAAGTCATCTTCCCGTTTGGAGATATCTTGAGCATTAAACTTTGGTATGGTTTAAATTCAAATTTCTCCGTTATTGTTTTGCCGTTAACATTTAAGGTTAAATCACGAAATTGAGATGCGTCTTCAAAAGACTGTCCAGAGTAAATTGGGTATTCTAAATTTTTTGCAAGTTTTTGAGCAAGGAAGATATACATCGTTCCGTCTTTCTCTTTACGGCACCAATACGCAGGAATGGAGTCTCCAGCAATCATTGGTTCATGCCCTACAACTTGCTTGAAATTTGAGCTCACGTTATCAAGGGACTTTAATTGGGCCAAAAGTGCATCATAATCTTTGGCTTTATCCTTCCCAGGTTGTTTAGGATCTTGTTTCAAGCATACGGGTAAACCTTGCACAGCAAATTCAACTAAACGTCTTAGAGCGCGTTCATCCATAAACTTCACGTCGACATATAGAGACGAGAAAGACGCATCTCCTGCAATTAGTTTATTGTCTGTATAGGATGCCTCGTTTAAGAAGTGGCGATTTATCCATAGTGGATGATATCCTTCTGTTTCAAGAGCAGGTTTAATAAATCTCATTTCATATTCACCCCAAACCCAAACACGTTGTTTTTCTGCTGGATACGGCCCTTTCATTACTCCATCTTCGTACGGTAAATAAACTGCAACATCGCTGTAGGTTTCACCTTTTTGCATATATCCGGCAACTTTCTCCATATATAAATTAAAAACGGGCAGTTCTTCTGTCAAACTAGCGCCTCTACCGATAAAAATTGTCGCAAAAAATTCGATGGTGTCTGAACCTTCAGGATTGTAAGGCATGCCATGATAAAAATGATGGTTTGCTCCTTGCGCGAATAGGGCATCTGCTACCATTTTTAAGTCAGCCGTTTGTTCTTCTCTTAAATAGGTACTTGGGAAACCATACATATCGGTAAATGTTTCACTTGATA
>JBLING010000170.1:0-6225 GCA_047639155.1 bacterium | reverse complement strand
CTGCCAATTGTCTCGCACCCTTTGTCGTTGGTCAGTTCAACATCAATCGTATACTTTCCTTCTTGTTGGTAAGTGTAACATACTTTGTCTCCTTTCTTGGGGTTATTGGCATCCGTTTTTCCACCATCTCCCCATAAAACAATTCTTTTGGTATTGGATGTTGTGGTGTTGCCAGAAGTTGAATTGTCGATAATACAGACATTGTTTTGAGTTAAACAATATACAGAACTTGCATCCACTATAAGTTGCACATCTGGGGGGTTGTAAACGTCTATTTTTTTTGTGACTTCACACGAGGAACCATTTGTTTGCAGAATTGTAGCTGTAACAGTAAAATTACCAGCGGCGGCATACCTGTGGTTAGGTGCAGTTGTTGTGCTGCTGTTTCCGTCGCCGAATTTCCAAGCAATTGAAGTTATACCAACGGTTGATGTGCCTGTGAAACTAATTAAATCATCTACACAAACGAAATCACCTGATTGAATCGTACATTGACCCAAAACGAACGAATTTATAATGAATAAAAGAGAAATCGAAAGGCAAATTCTTCTGAAGAATGAAATGACAAAACGCTCAGTTACAATCAAAGTTTATCCATTAAGAACCACAAGATATTTGGAACCATGTCGATTACCAAATGTTGTAACAATGTTTACAGTAATTAGATATTCGAAAAGTATAATAGACAGACGTATTATACGTCAAAAATGTTGCTCGCCTTCCTAACTATAGCGAAACTGCTGGCCGCCATAGATGGCTTCGTCTCCAAGTTCTTCTTCGATACGGAGTAGTTGGTTGTATTTTGCAATTCTGTCCGTACGAGACGCGGAGCCAGTTTTAATCTGTCCGCTGTTCATAGCTACCGCTAAATCTGCAATTGTTGTGTCTTCCGTTTCACCACTTCGATGGCTAATGACATTGGTATATTGATGACGTGTTGCAAGTTGAATAGCATCAATCGTTTCAGTTAATGAACCTATTTGATTTACCTTTACTAAAATTGAATTGGCAACGCCTTGGTTGATACCTTGTTGAAGTCGGTTTACATTTGTTACAAACAAATCGTCTCCTACCAGTTGAACGTTTGCTCCGATTCGTTCGGTTAAACTTTTCCATCCATTCCAATCGTCTTCGTCCAACCCATCTTCGATTGAAACGATTGGGTATTTGCCAGTCCAGCCTTCCCAATAGTTTACCATTTCATCAGAGTTTAGTTTTTGACCACTTGATTTGTGGAAATGATAAAGGCCTGAGTCCTTGTCGTAAAACTCAGAACTAGCTGCATCCATGGCAATAAATATGTCGTCGCCCGGCTTGTATCCGGCAACCTCAATAGATTTAAGCACTATTTCAATGGCTTCTTCATTGCTTTTGATGTTAGGCGCAAATCCACCTTCGTCACCAACATTAGTGCTGTAACCCTTATCTTTAAGTACAGCCTTTAAATGATGGAAAACTTCAGTTCCCATTCTTAACGCATGACTGAAAGAGTCTGCTTTTACTGGCATAATCATGAATTCCTGAAAGTCTATAGAATTATCTGCATGACTTCCGCCATTCAAGATATTCATCATGGGTACGGGCAAGACCTTTGCATTTACACCACCTACATAACGGTATAGGGATTGGTTAGACTCCATAGCGGCAGCTTTTGCACAGGCAAGAGAAACTGCTAGAATTGAGTTAGCTCCAAGTTTTGCTTTGTTTGGAGTGCCATCCAACTTAATCATTGCATTATCAAGAGCTGTTTGATCAAAAACATCACGTCCGATTAGAGCGTCAGCAATTGTCGAGTTAACATGTTTCACGGCGTTAAGGACACCTTTTCCGAGAAACTGGCTTTTGTCACCATCTCTTAATTCTACAGCCTCATGAATTCCTGTTGAAGCTCCTGAAGGAACTGCGGCGCGACCCATGCTACCACTGTCCGTATACACTTCCGCTTCGATAGTCGGATTTCCCCTTGAATCTAGAATTTGTCTTGCTGCAATGTGAAGAATGTCACTCATGGTTTTATGCTAATAATTTTATAAAGTCATCAAATAAATACCGTGAGTCATGTGGACCTGGGTTTGATTCTGGGTGAAATTGAACGGCTGAAGCTGGGGCATCTTTTAATCGAATACCTTCAACTGTTCCGTCGTTTAAGTTTGTGTGCGTTATTTCGACTAAGTCGTTTACACTATTTGGGTCAATCGCGAATCCATGGTTTTGGGTAGTAATTTCACTTTTCCCAGTAAGCAAGTTTTGAACAGGATGATTCAAACCTCTATGTCCATGGTGCATTTTGAAAGTCTTCATACCAACTGCCTGCGCCAAAATTTGACTTCCTAGGCAAATGCCAAAAAGCTTTTCTTTATGGTCAACAATTTCTTTTATGGTGTTCGTTTCAGTGTCCATTACACTAGGGTCGCCAGGGCCATTACTAATCATATACCCATCTGGGTTCCAGGCCTTCATCTCGACATAAGAAGTATTACTTGGAAATACCTTTAGGTAGCACCCACGATCAGCCAAGCATCGTAGTATGTTGGTTTTTACACCTAAGTCAAGCACTGCGACCTTGTAATCTGCCTTTTCATCTCCATAATAGAAAGGCTTGTCGGTGGTTACTTTTGAGCTCAACTCTAACCCCTGCATTGACGGTGTTTTTGCCAACTGGGCTTTTAGAACATCAATATCAAGTTCATCAGAACTAATAGCGCAGTTCATTGCACCTTTACTTCGTATGTGACGAACGATTTGACGTGTGTCCACGTCGCTAATACCGATTAAATTGTTGTCGATTAAATAGTCATTAAGGCTATAGCTCGCTTGCGTTCGGCTAAACTTAGAGGCGTATTTTTTGCAAATCAATCCGTTAATCTTGATTCCATTTGACTCAACGTCCTCTAAGCTTGCCCCATAGTTTCCTATATGGTCGGACGTCATTACGACAACTTGCCCGAAATAAGAAGGGTCAGTAAAGACCTCTTGATAGCCGGTCATACCAGTGTTGAAACAAATCTCTCCGTAAGTGGTGCCAATTTTTCCAATGGCCTTACCCTTAAATACGCTGCCATCTTCTAAGATTAAAATGGCTACTTGTCCTGTCGTATTCTCCACGTTTTTATGTTTGTGCAAAGTTAATGCAGACCTTTTTCTTGCAAAACTTTGTTGAAAAGTTGCGGGTTATTTCTTCAATACCCAATCTGACAGGTTTTGAATCACTTCAACTGATGGATGTCCGGGTATAAAATACTCATTTGGGGTAGACGGAATGTTACCCCAGATCATTTGATGGTTAACATTAGGGATTAGTTGAAAGTCAACAAATTTGTTTCCCACTAACAGATTTTGGTACGCAGTAAATTCTGTCTTATACTGCACTTGGTAGTCTCGATCCCCTTGAGTTATTAAAACGCGGCATGATAAATTGTTAATTGTGCTTATTGGGTCATATGCTTTTAGAGCTCTAAAATAATATAGCATTCTGTTGTCGCCCATTACAGTTAGTTTGTCCACTTCTGAAGCCTCTCCATTGATAAACTTGACTTCTTCTTGAGCCGTATTTATATGCTTAATTTCTTTTTTCGACAATTTCCCATCCAAAGTAAAAAGGTAATTATATTGCTCTGGGATAATTTCATATAATGCACGATGGGGTCCTGCTAACATTATGATACCTGCCACGTCAGAACTGTTTTTTGCAATTAGAGGACTTGCATATGCGCCTAAACTGTGCCCCAACACATAGATGTTAGAAGAATCTAAAAAGGAATACGATTTGGCCTTCGCCACTGCAGACACTGCATCTGCAATTGTCTCTTCGTATAATGTAAAACTGTCTAAACCTCCTAAACTCTTTTGGTAAACCAATGTGCGTTTGTCGTACCGAATTGTTGCAATTCCATTCAAAGCAAAACCATATGCCAAATCTTGGAACAATCTGTTTGGTGAAAAAGCGCTGCCTTCATTCCTGTCACTCGGTCCTGAGCCATGCACTAGAATGACAACTGGACAATTGTTGCAGTTTTCTGGGAGAAGAAGTTCTCCAGGAAGTTTAAAAGTGTCAGTTTCAATAACCAATCGTTCTTTTCCAAAAACTTTGTTTTTTGCCCAATTGGGGGTTGTATAACCTAACGCAGTAAATCTAAGTCCAACAATTTCATTTTTCTCATTTGCGGTAAGCACCAAGTTTAAACTGGATTTTTCGAAATGAAAAGGGATGGTCGCTGTTGGCTTATCTTTCAAGGTTGAGAAAGAGGACTCACCGACTTCTGTAAGTGCTCCGTTACTTTTAACAATGGACTTCCATGCACCTACGAGAAATATTTTCTTGAAGGATTTCTTTGTTTTTTTTGCAAATGTTTTGTGTATTTTACCTGGTTTATTGGCTTTTAAATATTGCACAATTTCAGCTGTGATAGATTCAAAGTTTTGGCAATAACTGAAAGAAAAAGAGGTGGTTATTATTAAAATGAATAAAGCCAGTTTATTCATGATCATATTTTTTTAAAAGCTTTAGAAACACATCCAAATCTTTAGGTAAATCTGCTTCAATAACATAAGGTTTGCCGTATAACTCAAAATTAACAGACCGAGCATGCAAAGCTGCACGTTGAATCATAGGTTTAATTTCGTCCTTGGAAGGTTTGTTGTAGTTCTTTTTTATGGACTTCAAATAAGGCGCATTGCCACCGTAGACTAAGTCGCCGGATATGGATGCATTTTGTGTTGCCAAATGTATCCTTATCTGATGCAGTCTGCCAGTAACGGGCTTGCATTGAATCAAACTGAAGTGTTTGAATGTTTCAATTACTGTTAAATCAGTTTCCGCTGGCTTGCCTTCTCGTTTATCAACTTTCGCTCGCCCCCTAGAGCTGACAGTCAAAGGAATTTCAACGGTTAGATGTTTAAAGTAGTGGCGCCCATCTGCAATAGCCCAATATGTTTTTTCTACTTCCCTTCTCTCAAACTTTATGGCCATCTCACGATAGCTCATTGGGTTTTTGGCAATTAAAAGCAATCCAGACGTTTCTTTATCAAGTCTGTGACACAATTGGGCGGTCTCACAATATGCTTGAGCCCATGATTGAATACTTGGCTGTTCTCCAATCCGGTCTTGTAAACTTGAAATCATAGATGGCTTGTTTATGGCCATTATATGTTCGTCTTCGTATATAATGTAATCTTGAAAGCGTTTGAATTTCATGAAAGGCGCTCAATCATAGTTTCTAAGTCCATTTTGTCTTGTGTACCGCTATTCATATTTTTTAATTGAACTACATTTTCTGCTATCTCATCGTCTCCAACAACTGCAACCCACTGAAAGTCACATTTGTTGGCATAGTCAAATTGCTTATTTATTTTTTTGAGATCAGGGTAAACAACGCATGATATGCCATTTGACCTTAGCCTGTGTGCGATTGAATTGGCATATGTTCTTGCTTTTTCATCAAAATGACAAAATAGAACACGATCGTTTTGGGGAGCATCTTTAAACAAGTTGAACTGTAACATGATGTCGTATATTCGGTCAAGTCCAAAAGAGATACCAACTCCTGAGACATCTTTTAGACCAAAAATGCCGGTTAAATCATCGTATCGCCCACCACCGGAAACACTACCAATTCCTGAATCCTCAATAACCGCTTCAAAAATACATCCCGTATAGTAGTCAAGGCCTCGAGCTAAGCTAAAATCCAAAACGACATTTACGTTTTCGACGTGTACTTGGGCAAGCACTTCTTTTAACTCCAAAATCCCAATTGATTTTTCTTTACAATCGGTAAGAGATTCTTCTAACGAGTTCAAAGTATTTTTCGTAAATGGTTGTAAGACCAGCAGTGACTGCAAGACCTCTATTTTGTCTTGTGGGAGACCCTTGTCAATTAATTCTTTAGAAACCCCTTCCCAACCAATTTTATCCAATTTGTCGATTGCAATGGTTAAGTCTGTAAACGGTCCCGTGAAACCTATTGTATGCGCAATGGCTTCCAATATTTTACGGTGATTTAAACGGACCTGGTATTTTTTTAGACCAAGTTTGATGAAAACACTGTGGTAGATTTGAAGGAAGTCGGCTTCACATAGTAACGACTTTGTACCTATTACATCAGCATCACATTGCCAAAACTCTCTATATCGTCCTTTCTGAGGCCGATCAGCCCGCCACACCGGTTGTATTTGATATCGCTTAAATGGGAACGTAATGTCGTGTTGATTTTGAACAACGTATCTAGC
>JBLING010000169.1:0-6227 GCA_047639155.1 bacterium | reverse complement strand
GATTAAACCACGTTGACCTTTCCCTATAGGTGTAATTAAATCAATTATTCGTGTTGAATAGTTGCCTGCGTCGTAATCCAAGTTGAATTTTTCTTCAGGAAATAACGGCGTTAAGTGTTCGAAGGAAACGCGGTCTCTTACTAGCGCTGGAGATTTTCCATTGATTATTTCAATTTTGATCATTGCGAAGTATTTCTCTCCTTCTTTAGGAGGTCGAATTGTTCCTTGAACAACGTCGCCGGTTTTTAATCCAAACGACTTTACGAGGTTAGGGGCTACATACACATCATCCGGTGAAGGCTGATAATTGTAATCCGCTGAACGTAAAAAACCATAACCATCTTGGATTGTTTCAAGAACGCCTTGTGTAGTAACAACACCTTCTAACTCTAAATAATTGAGCAGGTTGTCGCGAATTTCTTTGCGTTTTTCTTTTTCAGGATCGCGTTCTCGTAGCTGAGGGCGATTTGATTTATTTGGATTGTTATTGTCTTTTTGATTTTTAGTCGGAGCATCATTGTTGTCCATCGCTTGGATGATACGCGCATCATCGTCTGACTTTGGTTTTTCGTTTTGATGATTTGGCTTTCTGTCTTCCGACTTGTTCTCCGTCTTTTCGTTTTGGTGATTTGGTTTTCGATCGCCAGGTCTATTGTCTGACTTCTCGTTTTGGTGATTTGGTTTTCGATCATCCGATCTGTTGTCTGATTTTACGTTGTGCTGTTTTGGTTTGTCAGCATGACGTTGATTTGGATTATCAGATTTTGGATTTCGGTGTCTTCTTTCTCTCGATTTATCGTTGTCGCCAGAATCGGAGTTCTCTGGTTTATCAGATTGTTCTGATCGAGGTTTAGGTCTTGGTCTTGGTTTGTTTTGCCTAACCGGTTTCTCAGATTCAACTGGTGTATCTGGTGCGGCGGGAGTTTTTACAGCTTGCTCTTCAAGAATTTTATAGATTAAGTCCTGTTTTTTAAGACTTTTACTATTGATGTCAAGTTTGTTAGCAATTTCTTTTAGCTCAGAAACGAGCATGTCGTTTAGCGTAATAATATCAAACATATAATATGATACGGGGTGTTATGATTTTTTAATTTTTGGATTCTTAAATAAGTCGCGAAAGGATTCGGAAATAAAGTAGAATTAGAAAATTTCGGATGGAAATTTCCGATGGCAATGATACAATATTTTATTTAAAACAAAAAGCACATATAAAATAATAGACCTTGTTTAACTGGGTTTTGGGTACGAAGAAGTGTCATAAAAAGTGTACTTATGACTTATTTGTGGATAAAAACTTGCAATTGACTGACATTATCGCAACATTTGACCCTGTAGAAGTAGTGTGTAATTGAGTTTTTTTTTCTAAAACTCATCCTATAATAAGTTTTTATCCCTCTCAATTCTGAGTTTGGGTGCCTCTGTTTCTGCAAGATTTTAAAATAATTAGAACAATTTTAGTATTTAGATTTATGAAACAGATTTACTCATTCTTATTAATGCTCGGTGTAATTGCCCTGCTTAGTCCTACGGCATTGACTGCACAATCGTATACGTATACGTTAGACAAATCAGCTGCTGATGCGGGGAACCCAGGTGGTGTGCGAACCCTTTATGACTATTCATCGTCGGGTGCCACTATGTTTATGACGGGTTATACTGGTCCTAATGGATCTAGTTCTTCGGCATACACATCAGTCAACTACTGGTCTGCTGCACAACCAATTCCTTTTACTTTTAAGTTTCAGGGAAATACGGTTGACTCATTTAGTGTGTCAAAAAACGGTTTACTTACGTTTACTAAGTCGGTTGCAGGGACAGCAGTTAATACTGCTTTGAATACGAACGCATCGTTGCCTAATTCTAACATGCCGGATTCCACTGTCGCTTGGTTTTGGGACAACATGGGAACTACGGTGGGGCAGTACGATCGTATGTATCGTGTTGTACATGGTTCATCCGGAAGTCGCCAATTATGGGTGTTTTATACTTCATGGGAATTTGGCCAAACATCTGGTTCCTATGCATACAACGCAGTAGTTTTAGAAGAAGGAAGTAATAAGATTTTCGTGGTTGACATGAGTTACAATTATGGAACTTTTTCAACCACGGTTGGGGTTCAGTTGAATTCCACCGATGCTGTTCAGTTTTCTTCGGGTATTAATTCATCTGCGGGATCCCCAAATATTATACTGGCATCTTATCAAGGTAGTGCACCTACTAATAACGAGTATTATGAAATGACGCCAAAATTATTGGTGGCAGACGATATTGCGTTAACATCTTTAACTAATCCGTCTGGAGCTATCTGTAATTCAAGTGATTCGGTAAAAGTATTTGTTACAAATGAAGGCACAAACTCTGTGACTGATTTTGATATTATCTGGTCTGTCAATGGGACAAGTCAAACAACTTATTCATATAGTGGGACACTCACATCTGGATCAACTACAACTGTTAACTTAGGGAAATACACGTATGGTACGTCAACGTCGTCATTCAGTTTTGTGTTTAGAAGTGATGATCCAAATGGAAATACAGACAATAATGCCGCAAACGATACCTTGAAGCAAACGCTGGAAAAAGGGCTCACTGGTAGTTATACGGTGGGCACTTCGTCTAGCGATTATGCAACGATTTTAGCGGCTATGGCGGATTTAAAAGCCGCTGGTGTATGTGGGCCAGTTGTGTTTAATATAGCCAGTGGAACATATACAGGTCAAGTCGTTTTAGAAGGGGATATCCCAGGTGCTTCCGTAACCAACACAGTAACCTTTAAAGCTGCTACGGGTAATAAAGCCAATGTAATTTTTGCATACAGCTCTACAGGAACTAGTAAATTAGCGACTGTCCAACTTACGAAGACTTCTTTCATTATTATGAGGGATGTGACTTTCGAAGCGAAGGGCTCCTCTTATGGATGGCCAGCACAAGTAATGGCAGCCAGTAACATTCAATTTAGAAACTGTGAATTCAAATGTGCTTATGCCGGAACATCAAGTTACAATAACAACCTTGTTATTAACGGTAGTGCTACTGGTTATTCTACAGGTGGTGCAAACAATAATATAACGGTTGATAGTTGCCTATTCACAAAAGGAGGTTACTGCTCTGTAAGTAACTTTGGACCAAGTTCTTCATCATTAGCAAGCAATTTTGTGTTTACCAATAATGTTTTAAATGGTCGTGGATACTATGGTGTGTTTTCGTACTATCAGGAAGCTCCACAGATTATGGATAACACCATAAATCTAAATCCTTCTGGGAACGCACAGGCTGGGATTTATATGTACTACAATAAATCTTCTTCAACCACGCCAATTAGGATAAAGCGAAATGTAATTAACAATTCCGATGTTTATGGAATTTACTTGAGTTCGTGTGACAATCCATCATCTCAAAAGGGTGAAATGTACAATAACATGATTGGGAATTTTGTTGGAAGTCCTACGTATTACGGTATATATAACTACAGTAGTGATTATTGGAACTTGTATCACAATACGGTTGATATACGAACAACAAGTACAAGTACTGTTAGAGCATGTTATTATAGCTCAGTAAACTATTCGGACATAAGAAATAATATCTTTAGCGTTCAAGGATCTTCTTCTACAAGTAACCATTATGCGATGTATAATACAAGTGCACCCAGCACCAATCGTCAATGTGATTACAATGTATATTACAACCCGAATGGCACCTACTTGATATATTCTGGTGGGTCTAGAACAGCATCTGTATTAAACACATATAGCACTGCTGGTGATGTAAACTCAATTAATAAAATGGCTCCTTTCGTGAGCGCGTCAAATCTCCATCTTAGTGATGCGTGTTTTGATAAAGTAGCTGGACTAACGGCAGTTTCAGAGGATATTGATGGAGATACAAGAAACCCTGTGTTCCCTCATCCTGGCGCGGATGAAGTTGGAACAGCGTCCAACGATGTTGGTATTGTTTCTGTATTAACACCATCAGGGACCATATCTTCTGGTACACAAACGGTTAAAGTTATTGTAAGAAATTACGGAGGTAACTCGGTAACAGGTTACAATGTCCATTATAAAGTGGCTGGTGGAAGTACAGTGACTCAGGCCGTAACTGGTACGTTGGGAAGCTGTAACAATGATACCATCACGTTTACAACGACATTTTCACATACCGTTGGATGTTCAAATATTTCTTCTTGGACTTCAAAACCCAACAATACCAACGATGGTAAAGTTTCAAACGACTCAGCCACTGCAAGCTTTGGGGTTGCCATGTCAGGAACATTCACTGTAGGTGGATCTAGCGCTGACTATGGTACAATTGATGCAGCGATAGAAGCCCTAAACTGTGCTGGAGTGTCCGGTGCTGTAGTGTTTAACATCGCTTCAGGAACATATACTGGCCAAATTGAGTTTGGTAGTTATACTGGTGCATCAGCATCGAATACAATAACTTTCCAAGCTGCTTCAGGTAATGCAAGTGATGTTAAAATCACCACTGCAACCACTTCCTCTAGCAATCGACACACGATTCGTTTCAACATGTCGAAGTACATAGTACTGCGAAACTTGACGATTGAAAATACCAACACAAGTTATGCGTGGCCGCTACAAATTATGCAATCTGACTATATTACTGTGCGGAGTTGTGCAATTCGAACTACAACCGAAACTACATCTACTAATTTTATTGGAATTGTAATTAGTGGTAGTGCGACGAGCTATTCTTCTTCGTATAAAGCAACAGATATTGTAATTGACAGCTGTTCAGTTACTAAAGTCAGCTTTGGGCTAATGTGTTTTGGTGGTGGATCTTCCACAAGCCTGTTATCGCCAGGTCTGAAAGTTACAAACTGTTCATTTAACAATATTGGTAGCTATGGAATGTGGATATACTATCAAACAGGTACAGTAATTCATAATAACGTAATTAACCTAGGTACTGCTAATGAAGGTTATACAGGTATTTATTTATATTATGTAAAAAACAACTGTCAAATCACCCAAAACCAAATACGGAATTCTGGATACCAAGGGGTTTACTTAGGTAGTTGTGACAATACAAGTTCAACCCAAAGTGTGTTTGCAAACAATACGATTGGTAGTTTCCGTGGTTCTCCTACTTTTTATGGAGTATACAATAGCAGTAGTGATTATTGGAATATACACCACAACACGATTGTGGTTGATATAACTTCCACAAGCACTGCACGTGCATTTTACATGCAAAGTGTATATTATTACAATGTTCGAAATAACATATTTGTAATAAATGGAAATTCTACGACTTCAAGTCACCTGCCGTTCTATACCAGTACGTCAGCCAATGGGTCTACACGAGTTTTGGATTATAACGTCTATTACAACAAAACAGGTTCTTATGCGCTTTATAACGGCGGATATAGAACTCCATCAGCATTAAATACATATAGTACGGTTGCTGATGGGAATTCTGCCTCAGTTAAGGTGCCTATTAAAAGCACTGCTGACTTGCATTTGGCGGATGGATGTTTTATGAAATTCCCATCAATATCTTCGGTAACAACAGATATGGATGGAGCAACTCGAAACTCTTCAACAACGCATCCCGGAGCAGACGAAGTTGAAACAGGTGCTTTAGACGCAGGAGTTACTGAAATATTATCTCCAGTCGGTGTTGTGACAGCAGGGGCTCAGACAGTGAAGGTTGTTGTGAAGAACTTCGGTACCACCTCAATAACGAGCTTAACAGTCAATTATAAAATTGGTACTGCCTCTACTCAATCACAAACATTTACCGTTTCGCTTGGAGCCTGTACAGCCGATACATTGACTTTTACTGCATCAGCAAGTCATACTGCGGGATGCGCTCAAGTTCGTGCTTGGACGAGTAGTCCAAATGCATCTACAGATGCTGTGACTAGTAATGACGAAGGACCACCGGTAACCATTGGTGTTCCAATGGCTGGAGGTGTCTTTACAGTAGGGACAAGTTCAAGTGACTTCGAAACCATCCAAGACGCTATTGATGCAATGGAATGTGCTGGAATCGGTGGAGCGATAACCTTTAATATTGCAAAGGGAACATATACAGGCCAATGGTCATTGGATAATATTTCAGGAGCATCAAGCACCAATACAATTACATTCCAATCTGCATCAGGTGATCCTGCCGATGTGAAATTAACTAACCCTGCTGGGGCATACGGGAAGGCGCATACTTTCTTAGTAAGCAATACAAGTTACGTTAGCTTAAGAGGA
>JBLING010000168.1:0-6300 GCA_047639155.1 bacterium | reverse complement strand
AATTCCGTCAAAGACAGGCTATCCAACTCTTCAGTTGCAGGTGGTGCTGGTTCGTAAAGTGCTTCAGGCAACTCCGCAGGTACCGGTTCAGGTGTTGGAATTTCAGATTTCTCTCTTAGCAAGAAGTACCACAATGCTCCAGCGATAGCACCAACCACCACAATTGAGGCAACTACTTTCACGAGCATCTTTTGAGCCCCCATAGTTGATTTATAGGGCTTATACCCACCCTGGCTTTTCCATTGCTGCATGTCTGCACGAAGCGCTGTTCCCATCGAAATGGCACCAAATATTTCCAAATGTTCAACAGCATGAATTTGTTGTCGAACAGCCTTTGCAAACTCCAAATCACGTTTTACGCGGTTCTGGAAGTCGGTTTTATCGTTGCCAATAAGCTCACCAGCGATAAAGGTATCAATAAGCGCTATGTCTTTCTCGTTAATCACGGATTTAAATTGCGTTTAAGCTGACGGATGCATTTGTATTTTTGTGCTTTTACTGAGTCCGCATCTGCGTAATCAAGGGCAACGGCGATCTCTTGCATGGATTGCTTTTGGTAGTAAAACAATAATAAAATACTTTGGCACTTTTCACCAAGATATCGCATTGCTTGTTCCACTTTTAGGTATGCTTCTTCCTGAGTTTCTTTCCAGTTACTATTGAAATCATATCCCAGGTCTATGTGATGTTCATAATCCTTTAATCGTGCCATCTTGCCACCACGTCTCTTCAATTCAGAAAGCCAAATATTGCGACAAACTGAATACAGGTAAGTTTTAAACTTAGCAGACAAATCAAACTCGGAATGATTGAATTTTTTAAATAGAACTACCATAGCATCTTGGAATACATCTTCGGCATCTGATTCGGATCCAGAATTTTTCATGACCAAGTTTCGCACCATACCAAAGTAATCTGAATACACAGATTTAAGGGTTTCAGAATTCCCATTTTTGATACCTACGACAATGTTTTGCTCTGAGTTCATTTAGAGATTAATAGTGGCAACCGTGTAAAAGTAACCTTTTTAGATGAAAAATTAAACTCAGCTTGGTTTCAAGCATATTAACCCCATTCGAAATTAGCCACAGGGAATTATTCAATCTCCTCCAACAATCTTAAAATTATGGTTGTTTTAACTGTTTAGAAAGATTATTCTGAGATACATCTACCAAGAATTTTTTTGACAAAAATCGTCGTCCGAGCAACACTGGATACTTCATCTTTTCCCTATAAGAGAGATTAAAAGCAACACGGTATCTTTTGCCGAAAAGTATAATTTTAAGTTTCACTTGGTACCTTATTTCGAAGTCTCCAAACGAACTTTTAACCTTTTTCTCTTTAAACTCAGAAGTCACAATTTCCTTGTTTGTATAAAGGGGATGCCGTTTATCTAGAAGTTTAAAAACAAGACATTCAACATCATCAATTTCCTTGACTTTGATACGTTCACAATGGATAGATGATGTGTCAGCACCGGTGTCAATTTTACACGGCAGATCAAACAGACCTGCGTCAGGCATGTCAATTACATCGGTTATCCCTATTGTTATAAGTGTTTTACTAGGCGCCCTCATTGATAATTCAATAAGCTACAAAGTTGCGTTAAAACCTTCAAAAAGTTTAGATCATAGAAGAATTGGCTACGATGAATTATCGTTTCAATTGTCTTTTACGGTTGTAATAGATAAATGCTACTGCGATTGCTGGAAAAATCAACCAATATAAGAAGTGCCATTTTTCTATACGTATTAAGTAAGCAACTAATGTTAATGTGATGACCCATTTTAAAACAAGAAAAACGGCTGTCCACTTGAGTGTTTTTTTATTAAATCCCCACGTTACCATCTTCCGCCAAATCGATCTAACACTCATTTCGTAGTTGCTCATAATTAAGTAACGTTATGACCAACCGAAATGGTGTGTCATTTATAACGTTTTTCGCATAATTAACAGAATACAAGCACAAACAGTTTGACTTGCCTACGCGAAAAAGGTAAGTTTAGACGAAGAAATTACATGAATCGATGAAAAGACTTAATTACCACTTAATTAACGCACTTGCCCAAGTAAATCCGCTGCCAAATGCAGCCAAACAAATTAAGTCGCCCTTTTTCACTTTACCAGTTTCAACGGCCTCACTTAAAGCTATAGGTATTGATGCAGCAGTTGTATTCCCATACTTCATAATGTTGTTGAATACTTGGTCATCGCGTAATTTCATTGTTCGCTGTATGAACTGAGAAATCCGCAAATTTGCTTGATGAGGAACCAATAAATCTATGTCACTTGGAGCATAGCCATTTTTATCAAGCGCTTCCATTATTACTTGCGGAAACCGCGTTACGGCATGTTTAAAGACAAAATTTCCATTCATATATGGATAATAAGATAAGTCTTCCGCGTCATTGTCTTTTATTATTTCATCCACCCAACGGTTTGTTGCCGGACCAATTAATGCCAACTCCTTCGCATGGGTGCCTTCACTATGTAGGTGGGTACTTAAGATTCTACTTTCGTCATCGGAAGCAGTGACAATTGCCGCTCCAGCCCCATCGCCAAAAATAACGCTAACACCACGCCCGCGCGTTGTTTTATCCAACCCACCAGAATGCAATTCAGACCCAATAACCAAAATATTATTGTACATACCTGTTCTCACAAATTGGTCGGCAACGCTAAGTGCATAAACAAAACCTGAACATTGATTTCGGACGTCTAAAGCGCCGATTGTATCAAGACCTAATGCTTCTTGAACTAGAACACCGGGACCAGGGAAATAATAATCTGGACTAAGGGTCGCAAAAATGATAAAGTCAATTTTACTGGCCTCCATATTTGCACTTTCAAGGGCCTTCTTTGCCGCTTTTACACCCATTCCTGAAGTAGTGTCCTCACCTGGTATGACCCATCGTCTTTCTTGGATGCCCGTTCGTTCCTGAATCCAGGCGTCGTCGGTCTCCATAAAGAGGGATAAATCGTTATTTGTTACAATATTTTCTGGAACATAAAACCCAATTCCAGCAATTTTAGAATTGCGCATATTAGTTGTCTTTACTTACTGCAATTTACCGAAAAAAAATATTAGAAAATCTATTCCAAGCTAAAATCACTGCAAAATCAAACCATAAATTGGCTTTTTCTGATTCACTATAACGGTGCTATGCTTAATTCGCCATAATCCTTGATTTTATTGTTCTATTGCCTCTCATAACGAAGTTCTAATTCATAATTCGGGTTTAAGTAAAAACAAGGAATCCAAAAGTTGATGAACAGGTAAACCTGATTATGGGTTTGCAACAGATTTGGTTGACTTCCAGACAGTGTAGTCGCTCATAATAGCATTAAACAACATCTCACCAATGTACGTAGCTCCTCGTGAATTAAAGTGGGTGTAATCCTTGGCGGCGAGAGCTGGTTTATTGTTTACCCAACCAACCATCGCGTTTTCACCACCCATTACACTATACAGATCCCAAAATGCACAATCATTGTCACTTGCAGCCTGTTGCATTGCATCCCGTACTTTGGTAATATTTGGGTACGATACATATTCCCCTGCAACTTTTCTACTCATATCACTAGGACCTATCACAAGAATGTTTACCCCTGGATTCGCTTGTTTGATTGCAGCTAGCTCGCTACTAAACATGCGTTTATAAAAATCGTAATTTTTTTGTGGGTTCGGTATAACATTGATACCGTATTGCATAATAATAAGGTTGACATTAGCAGATTCCAATTGCCTTTTGTAGATGGATTTATTAATCATAGAATAGCCAGTTCCACTGCTGCCTCGCATCGGGAAATTGTCTACAGCTACTCCACTTTCACCGTCAAGCAAAACACCGAAAACCACAGGTGAGGCTCCTGTAAATTTCAACATAACTTCATTGGTCACCCAACCTTGATGAATCAGTCTTTTAGAACCATAAGGCGCTGGTGGTAAATGTTTTATCCTATCAATCCCATCTACCGAAACAATTAGATTTACAGTGTCGTCAGAACTATATAACAATTGCACTTGGTTGAATTTCCGAACCCTGGGATAACTCCGGCTAGCACACCTAAACCTTAACCAGCTGTATTCCGTATTCTTACGTTCATAAATCGGTTTGTATACTGTGTCGATATGGAATTTTGTTGAATCAAAAGGAATTTCAACGATCTCAAACATGCTTGAATCATTTTTTGGTGTAGTATCAAGCTTTGGCTTGACAAGCAATTTCTTTTTTGAAATCATCGAGTCATATACGTTTTGGTACAACGTATCCTCACCAATTTTAACAAAATACTTGCCTGTAAACATGTAAGACGAGCCGCCAATTCCATAGTGTCGTTTCGGATGTCGTTTTCTACTATAAATCGCGTATTTCTCCCAATCTCTACTTTCACTTTGTCGGATTGAGACCCGAGAATGACTAACGTCAATTGGCAGGACGATACCGGGTCCATATCCCCCAAATCTATTCTGCATTTTATTCCTTAGGTAATCCGAAATACGGTCGCCTTCAAGTTGAGAATCACCATAATGTAGAATCCTGATTAATTTCTCCGAACCGTTTTCAACTTCTAATAAAGCTTCAAAAAATCCATACAAAACAGAGCGCTCTATTTTGACGTACTGTATTTTCTTATCGATCTCTGGTTCTTTGAAACTTGTATCAACTACGACTGTATCCTCTACCATTGTGTCTAAGGCTAAATTGCCTAAAACACTATCTAGATCTACAACAATTCTCTCTTTAGGATAAAACAAATCAGTAGCCGATACGAACTGTAGCTTGACATCTTCTTTAGAATTACTGTCACTTTCATCATGCAGGTGCACGAAAGGCGGTGTACCATTAAACACGAATGACCTTTCAGACTCAGGGAAAAGTAATACCATTAACCCCAATACCAAGTTCAGCAAAACAAGCATCCAAACTATTGTAGCGGGTTTTACTTGTTTTGAATTGTGGTATTTTTCAGAATCGAGTTGCAACGCAAACGCTGTTAGTCCTTATTGATGAGCAGGTTTTTTTGATACGTACTCATTGAATTGATTTTGTTGTATTGTGTATACTGAGAGGCTGGCTTATATATTTTAAGCCTTTGGTTCACATTGATTTGGTCGCCTTTGATTTTATTCCATTTTCGCATATCGCTAAGTCTGACGTCGTACAAATCCGCTATTCTTCCTAAATAATCTCCTTTACGAACCGTGTAATACATTAACCTTGGTCCAGATTGGGTTGGAGGCTTAATAACTGCTGGTTCCTTTACCGAAGGGGTATCTGGTGTCGCCTGTGGTTCAACCGTTCCTGGCGTCACTGCATGACTCTGATAATTATAAATGGAGTCACCTAACTCGTAAAAACGACCAACACTTTCAAAAGGAATTTTAACATCATATACTTTGTCGGTATTCGGGATGACTTGTTTTTTATAAATCGCGTTGTATTCTTTTAAATCATCATATTTTACTTCCAACGCTTTGCTGAGCTGGTACAACGTAACCCACTTATCAATTTGAACAATTTCTAAGTTTGGTATTACAATATTTTCAGGTGTTAAATTGTGTTCCGCGTAATAGCTGTGCACATACATTTGAGCTATAAAACTTGGGACTGCAAACTGATATTTCATTGGTAAGAACCGGTGATACTCCCAGTAATCTGTTTTGCCACCTGCCATACGAATTGCCTTTGTAACTTCAACTTTATCTCCAACAAATGCAGCGATTACGGCATGCCAGTCGCCAAACTCCTCGTACAATGTTTCAAAGTACAGAACCGCTGCGGAAGTAGCTTTCCGATGGTCCCTTCGCTCATCGATGTAACTCGATATTTTAAGCCCATAACGTTTTGCCATCACATAACGTAATTGCCAATACCCTGAACCACCGTCGTCTGAAACCTTCCAATTGTCATACTGACTTAAAGCTGGAATTAGATACTGCAGCTCTTGAGGCAACTGATGTGCTTCTAAACTATCCTCGATTTCCGCTAGATATGCGGCTGACTTGCCAAGAATCTGAGAAGTTTTATTGTCTTTATTTGCTGTTAGCTCTCCAATCGCCTCTTCAACATAACCATTGTATGATAGTTCAATTGGTGAATTTATCTTAGCCAACCTGGTCGCTGTAATTCCAGATTGCGCTTTAACCAATCCTGTAAGTAAGATACATGGGGTAAGGAGTAGCGTACGCATTATTTCTTCATTAGATCAAAAACATATTTAGACATTTCGAGCAGTGACTTTTCTTCAAAATGATTGCTCATCAATTGTAGACCAAAAGGCATGCCAGAATCTGAG
>JBLING010000167.1:0-6319 GCA_047639155.1 bacterium | reverse complement strand
AGCGAGCATTACTTTCCAGTGTATGAAAGCGTAATGGATAAAAATGATTTGCCTCTGGAGCTTAAGTATGTTAGCGTAATAGAAAGTGCATTAAACCCCTATGCGACCTCACGTTCTGGCGCAGTAGGTCTGTGGCAATTCATGCCTTATACAGGCAAATTTTATGATTTAAAAATAGATCGTTACCAAGATGAGCGACGTGATATTGAGAAAAGCACTGAAGCCGCGGCACACTATTTCAAAGACATGTCGTTGGTTTTTGACGATTGGTTGGTGGTAATCGCTTCCTATAACTGTGGTCCTGGAAATATTCGAAAAGCGATACGTCACGCGGGTGGCAAAACTGGTTTTTGGGAGATATACCCATACCTACCAAGACAGACACAAAATTACATTCCATCATACATCGCGGTTGCTTACCTCATGAATTTTTATGAGCACTATAACATTTTCCCAGCGTATGTTGAGAAACCAGAAACAGAAATCACAAAGGTGCTTTGCAGTCCAAATCACAACCTACAAGCTGTTGCAGAAACCTTGGGAATGACGCTTGAAGATATTCGAAAATTAAATCCACCGTTAAAAAGTAACAATATTCCGGCAAACGTAACGTCGATGGAGATTTATCTTCCAAACGATAAAGCGCTGACATTCATTGATAAAGAGGCGGAAATATTGGTACTGAGTGAATCATATAAGCCAGCAATGCAAGAAATTGTTTACGTTGTGCGTAGTGGCGATTCTTTAGGCGCAATTGCAAATAGAAAAGGTTGCAGTGTGACAGAAATCAAAGAATGGAATAACTTGCGGTCAAATACGATACATCCCGGAAATCGGCTGAAACTCTATTTGTAAATGAAAAATTCCGTTGCATTACTAATCATAACGTTTACCCTATTCTCATCATCATGTGAGGAATCATCACAATCTTCCAGTTTAGTAGCTAAACCCCACGCCACAGGTGAAGTCGGTAAAGTTGTGCTTCTTATCAGCGATGAGACATATGTAAACTGTAAAGACGCTATTAGTGAAGTTTGGGGCAAGCCTTTAGAAGGAATGGCTGCCAATGAACCTTACTTCAGAATCAATCACTGTAATGAGGGTGGTTTTACGAACTATTTCAAACACAACTACAACTTGTGTATTGTGTACCAAAAGGACAAAGGAAATAAGCTAACTACACTAGTTGGGTCAAAACTTACCGATTTATTGGACGAGAAGTTGGCCGATGGCAAGTCATTTTTTGTTGTTAAGGATCTATTTGCAACACCTCAAGAAGTCGCCTTTGTAATGGGAGAAAACATTGAGTCGCTTGCAGCCAATATGTTAAAGAATAAAGATAAAATTCTTGAAATGGCTTTAGAGACTGAGCGTAAAACAACAATTGAACTTGTTGTCCGCGACCCCATTGAAGATGATTTATTCTACAACGAAATGCTAAAGAAATACGGTTATACAATCCGTACACCTGCAAATTTCAAACGGTCTGTGAGAAGTGATGAGTTTAATGGCATCAACAGAATCATCGGCGAAAAACGCAGCGGCATCTATTTATATGATGAGCCCTACATAGGCGAAGAGCAGCTTACGAAGTCATACATTATCGCAAAACGAAACAATATGTTACGTAAGCACCTTCATGGTCCTGATCGTAAAGACAGTATCCCTACCTACGTTTCGACAGATTCTATTAACGTAGAACTTGTTTCAAAGGAAATTATGCTAAATGGTTATCGAGCAATTGAAACCAGAGGTTGGTGGGAAATGGCAAACGAGTTTTTTGGGGGTCCTTTTGTGAGTTATACAGTGTATTGTCCATCCTTAGGAAAAGTGGTCACCATTGAAGGCAATGTATTTGCTCCAAGCAAGAGAAAGCAACCTCTTTTGCGTTCAATAGAATTAGCTGCAACAACATTTACGGCAACGAAATGATACGTCTAGGCATATTTGCAAGTGGTAGTGGTACCAATGCCATCAACATCAACAATTATTTCTCTGATCATCAGAAAATTGAAGTTGCAAAAGTGTATTGCAATAATCCTGCGGCAGGAATAATCACAAAAAGCTTTTTAAATGACATCCCAAGCCATGTCTTTACAAAGCGACAGTTGAACGACGGCGATGTTTTACAGCAATTAAAAAGGGATAAAATAGATGTAATAATATTGGCCGGCTTTCTTTGGTTGATACCGAATAACCTGATAGTAGGTTATGCAAATCGTATAATCAATGTGCATCCTGCACTACTCCCTAAATATGGTGGAAAGGGGATGTATGGTTTAAATGTTCACGAAGCTGTTATTCAGTCAAAAGATAAAACTTCAGGTATTTCAATTCACTTGGTTGATGATCAATATGACACCGGTGATCATTTGTTTCAAGGTACAGTCAATATTGAAGCAGGTGAATCTCCAGAATCTTTAGCAGATAAGATTCACAAATTGGAATACGCTCATTTTCCGAAAGTCATCGAAGACTATGTTTTAGAAGTTTTCTAACAAATAGTACACCTTAATTATATACTATAATTAACCGAGAATTAAGCTTGCCGTTCTTATTCAACTATCACTTTGTACAAAACATTCTCTCCTTCCAGAACACGTACAAAATATAATCCTTTGTTCAGGTTTCGTATGTCAACCTTACCTCCTACCATTGGTTGGACAACAACATCATCAATAAGAATAAGCCTTCCTGAAACATCGTGAATTTCGACACCGACTGTTTTATTGGTATTCTCGTTTGAATGTATAAACAGCGTTTCGTTTACTGGATTTGGGTACACCTTATATTCCGTTTGTTCCCCCGACACATTGAATTCAGGTAGGTATTCATATCTTTCATTCTTATCGTAAGGGTCAATTTAAGTCCGTCCCATCATCACCCTTTCTAAACCAGAAACAGTTTGTGAAAATTGTATCGGCAAAATTGAATCCGTGAATACTCTAGGTACAATCCAAAACACCTTTATACCAGGCTTGTTGAAATAGCTTTCTTCCCACGTATTTAACATAGCAGCTGCTTCGTCTTCATATAAACCTGCGTCTTTCAATGCATTAACAAATCCAGCATAGTATGTCTTTTTCCAATTATCATCGGCTATAACAGTTCCGTTTGGTTTAAATACAGTCGGCTTAAGGGTTGACAAAGAGTCCACACCCCAAATAAAACGTTTCCCATCTTCTGTCAATTCGTAAACGATAGCATAATCTATAATGGCTCCGTTGTTTGCGACACTTAATTTCCCTGTCTCAGTATAACTGGGAATAACGGGATTTTCAAATGAAGCCAAGCCACGATAGAAAATGTATTTTTCTACTTCTCCATTCGCTTCAATGGAATTAGATTTTGGCAGCCTCGTGTAAGCTTACACTCGGAGCCGACCACATATTTGGTACCGCTTCATTAGGGTGGGTTAACTGAGTAGGGTCATCAGGTGCCAAGACGTTTATTTTCCATTGTGCATAGCCATTATAATTATTAAATGGTAAATACACGTTTGTTCCTAGACGACCCGCCCCATATAGTTTACTTTTAATATGGTTCGTATCTTCCTGAAGGCTTGGCTTAGGGTAAAACTCTGATATTGATCCATCAGGAAATTGCACATCCACAATCAAATCTTTAACCCCTGTAGGTGAATAGAAATATAGTATTGGAGTCTCCATTTTGACCCTCACATTTGATAAATCTATGCGACCTGTATCAATCCAGTAACCACCTTTTATTGAATACTGGATGTTAAAAACGGTATCAAAATTAATGTGATGTACAAAGTCTGGTACGGGTTCTTCAATTGTTTTATGAAGATCAAGATACGGTTCGCTTAACGAAGTATACCTAGAAGTAAAAGTGCCCCATTCGTGCACTACTAAATCAGAATTAATTTGAGCTTGAGTTACGACTGAAAGTCCACTAAGGACCAATAAAAAGAGATTTTTAATTTTGGTTTAAATAAGTTTACGACTCGGTTTTAAGATTTTACGACGTATCGAATTTGATTAAACACCGACGATTGTCCAAACTTACTCCGTCATATTCGGCATAAGATGACACGCAACTGTAACGGGCGTAACATGATTTCTTAGTATCAACTTTCTCTTTTTTCTATTCTCTAAAATCTAACTTCTTTTACTCTTTCACAAACTTCTTTGTAAAGTACTCACCGTCAATTTTGGTGCGAATAAAATACGTGCCAGCAGCCTCTTCTGATATGTTAAATGTATAAGGCTGCATCAAGTTTTCATGGTCTACTTCTGCGATTATCTGCCCCAACGTATTTAAAATTGTTATATGGCCAGCAATGGGCTCTTTAACTTCGAATTTTACCGACACCTCAGATTTTGCCGGAGACGGATAGGCAGTCATACCGGCATCTTCGGGGCTTCTCTTCAAGTCGACAACCGCCTGACTACTAATGATATAAGTAGAATTAATCAAGAATTTTTCGAAACCACCACGAAAAAACTCCTCTTCCGCACTCGCATATTTAATTTTGCTGTTTGAAAGGTAATACCGGAGGAATAATGAATCTCCAAGATTTAGCCTTGGCATCATTGAATCCATCATTAACTCAAATGACTTTTGAATACTAATTTCTTCCTCTAAATTGTATTGATTGGCATATCCGATTGCTGTATGTTCAACATGTCCAATCCCACTAAACTCTGCATAAAACCCAGTTACTTCTTTATCTGGAATAGCCATGTCACTTGTATCCTTAATATCACTTAAGTTTAGCTTCTTTAATTCTGTGTTGGTAAAGTTGACCCCTGAATGTTGGACATAAGCAGAAAGTGTAACATAATAGGTGGGACAGGCAGAAGGATAATAAACAAATAAAACGGACAAAGCCGTGAACATTAGTGGTCTAAGTAATCGCATAATTCAATTCAGTAAGGTCAAAGAATAAAAACGAGGTGTTTGTCATTTTATTGTATTCTGATTGACGAATGACTTGTTGACTCAGAACGAATTGACGAATGACAGAAGGTAATGTTTAAGTTTGGCTATTGCACCACTAACTTTGACTGAACCTCACCCTCTTGTATTTTAAGGGTATAAATTCCAGTTGAGATGTTCCTAATGTCTAATGTGCCGCCTTGAATAGGTGCTACGTTGATCGATTGTTTCAAAAGTGGTCTTCCAAGAATATCAAAAATCTCTACATTAACTTGTTCATTAATATTTTTGCTCGATGTAATTGTAATCTGCCCATTTGCTGGGTTCGGGAAAAATTGATATGTGTCGACTACACTTTTTTGTTCAACATCGGCTTTGTATAGCTGTCTTTCATTAATCTTATAAGGATCAATCTCGGTTCTTCCAACCATTACCCTTTGTAAATCGACAACCGACTCCGAGAAACTTATTGGTAAAATTTCATCTGTAAAGCTGCGTGGAACGATCCAGAATATCTTAATCCCAGGTTTCCCAAAATAACTTTCATCCCATGTGTTTAACATTGCTTCAGCTTCATCCCGATATAATCCAGCATCTATTAATGAAGAAACAAATCCTTGTCTATAGCCATTTGTCCAATCTGCATCTGAGATACTCACTTTGCTTGGTTCAAATGTAATTAGGCCATTTTCAGGTATTGAATTTACCCCCCATATAAATCTTTCCCCTTCAGGCGTTTTTTCATAAACTATGGCGTACTTAATTGCCAGTCCTTGGTTTTTTACAAGCAAGTTGCCACTATATGTATAAGAAGGCTGAATCTGGGTCTCAAAAGATGCCAAACCACGATAAAATATATACTTCTCGACTTCACCGTTGCATTCAATTTTGTTTGCTTTCGTTTTCCTTGGTGCTGACCATAATTTGGGCACCTCTTCATCAACATAGGTCAATGGAATAAGGTCATCGGGTGCCAATACATTGATATTCCATTTTGCATACCCTTTGTAATCAATGAACGATAAACTTGCTTTACCATATCGACTATTAGCATTACGTGTGTGCCTTTTTACATAGTTTGTATCTTCCCTAACAAAAGGCAAAGGGTAATACTCCGAAATGGAACCCTTTGGAAATTCGACTTGAACACGCAATTCTTCTATTGCTTTGGCAGAATAAAAATACAATACAGGTGTTTCCATTTTGATAGAAACATCTTGTAGGTCAAGTCTCCCAGTATCCCTTTCATATCCCTTATTGTACTCTCGTCCAATTTCATAGATTGTGTCAAAATTTATGTGATAGACAAAATCTGGGACTGGTTCATCAATGGTTTTATGGAGATCCTGATACGGAACGCCTGTTGTTGAAAATTTTGAAGTGAAGGTTCCCCATTCATGTACAATGAGGTCATTTT
>JBLING010000166.1:0-6356 GCA_047639155.1 bacterium | reverse complement strand
GACATGAAAGAAATGCGTGCGGAGATTAAAAAATATAAAAACGAAAACGTCAAGCCAACGCTAAAGACAAAACGAGCTGAGTTTGATAACAACCTTTCTGATGAAGAAAGGGAGACAATTAACACATTAAGAACAGAATTAAAAGAAATGCGTAAAGGGTCAAAGGACGATGAGGCGAAACGTCATAAAAGGACAAAGGAAGAACGTCAGGAATTAAAGCTAAAACTAGGCGCTGCATTAAATCCAATCGTTACTGCACATCAAACAGAGTTAACACAGATGGAGGCCGATCTTGCCCCTTTAAAAGCAACTTGGGAGGCTGATATTACAGAGATTAAATCAAATCATTCTGGCCAATGCGAAGGCAAGTGTGCCAAAAAAGGAGGAAAGAGACATAGAGGTCATAAAGCAACTAAACAAGCAGGCAATGCATCTATGCAATACTACCGATTCCTACTCATGAAATTTGAATAAGTTGGTTTAAAACCTGAGTTCAATAAAAGGCGCTGCATTTGTAGCGCTTTTTTTTATTTAGTCAACCACGACTCGACGGTTTGAGGGTTAAGCGCTGCAATATTCAGTTTGTTCTTTTTACGATACCCATTGAGTGTTTGAGACAACTTCCCAGCGTTATCTTCTTTTCGAAGCATTGTTACGGTTACAAATCCCATTTTCTTTAAATGGTCAACCCATTCTTCAGGAACGCCTATCTCAATAAACCTAGCGTTGGAATCAGGTTGGATGACTTTTTCAGGTCTCATTTGAGGGAAGAACAATACTTCTTGAATGCTTTCATTATTTGTCAAAAGCATTACAAGTCGGTCAATACCAATTCCAATTCCTGAAGTCGGCGGCATACCGTATTCCAATGCGCGTAGAAAGTCTTGATCTAAGAACATGCCTTCATTGTCTCCCCTTTCAAGAAGTTTAGCTTGTTCTTCGAAGCGTTCTCTTTGATCAATAGGATCATTTAACTCACTGTAACAATTCGCCATCTCCTTTTTATTGATGATCAGTTCGAATCGTTCTGTAAGCGCTGGATTGTCTCGGTGTTTTTTGGTCAATGGACTCATTTCTACAGGATAATCCATTAGGAAGGTTGGTTGAATGAGATGATGCTCGCATTTTTCACCGAATATTTCATCAATCAGTTTACCCAAGCCCATGGTATCATCCACTTGAACCTTGAGTTCTTTTGCGATGTCTCGAACCTCGGATTCTGACTTTCCAGTAAGATCGTGTCCTGTATATCGTTTTATCCCTTCAAAAATTGGTAACCGTTCAAACGGTTTGCCAAAGTCTATAGTTGTTTCTCCAAAGGTTATTTTATCACTTCCTGTCACTTCCAAACAGATACTTCGCAACATCTCTTCAGTAGTCGTCATCATCCATTTGTAATCCTTATATGCAACATACAACTCCATTTGTGTGAATTCAGGGTTATGGGTTTTGTCCATACCTTCATTCCGGAAATCTTTGGCAAATTCAAACACGCCTTCAAATCCTCCGACTATTAAACGTTTTAAATAAAGTTCATTTGCTATCCTAAGATAAAGTGGAATATCAAGTGCGTTGTGGTGCGTTATAAATGGACGCGCTGCTGCACCTCCTGGGATTGATTGTAAAATCGGTGTTTCAACTTCAAGATATCCTTTTGCTTCCAAAAAATTCCGCATCGAACGAATCGTTTTTGATCGGGCGATGAATGTCTTTTTCACTTGTGGATTGACTAATAAATCTACATAGCGCATGCGGTACCTTGCTTCTGGATCCGTAAATGCATCATACACTTTCCCATCAACCTCTTTTGGCATTGGTAAAGGGTTTAACGATTTACACAATATCGAATACGATGTTACATGTATGGATGTTTCTCCTGTTTGTGTTTTAAAAACATGACCTTTTACCCCAATGATATCGCCAATGTCCAAATGTTTTTTAAACACGTCATTATAAAGCGTTTTGTCATCACCCGGACATATTTCGTCCCGATTAAAGTAGGCTTGAATTCTGCCGGCTTCGTCTTGGATTTCGACAAAACTTGCTTTACCCATAATTCGACGAACCATAATACGTCCAGCGAATGAAACTTCTAGTTTTTCGTCTGGGTTAGCGTCAAACTGTTTCTTCAGTGCAACGGATGAAGCGGTTACAGGATATTCTTCTGCTGGATACGGGTCTATTCCAAGTTCTCTCAGTTTAGCGAGAGACTCTCGTCGTTGTATCTGTTGTTCGTTTAACGCCATCACTCAAAATTTTCCGCGAATATACTGGAATTGAGAAAGGTTTTAAGTGAAAGCAACGTATTGTAAATCAATAGAATCTTAACTTTGTCAATCTAGCGAATGAAGTTACGAATTCAGCTTTTGGTTATAGTACTTTACTTTGGTGCGATGTTTCAATCGAGCTTTGGTCGTGCCACGCATGAACCACAATAAAATGACGCATATCTATTCGAATAAAACAAAGGCCAATTCCACAAAAACGTCTTATTCCGATGCAAACTTCCAAATGGTTACCTGTTTCTAGAACGCGGGGGGTTTACCTATTTATTTGAAAATCAGGAAGACAAGGCACAATTGATGGAACTGATGCATGCACACAGCTTTATGGGGCCAAATCCCATCGTTTCTCAGCGCGCTCATAGCGTTAAAGTTCAATTTGTGGGTGCCGACACTACAGGGACTGTTTTAGCCTTCGACACGCTTCCATATTATCACAATTACTTTGTTGGCGCTGATCGTTCAAAATGGCAATCAAACGTTAAACTATACACCCATATTCTCTATCCAGAACTATACGACAATGTGATGCTGGACTTTTATACTGATCCTAATGGCATTTTGAAATACGACTGGCGCGTAACCGCAAATGGTAACCCAGCCGACATAAAACTAAAATTCATTGGTGCGGATGCCCTCGAAATAAAAAATGATAGCCTCTACGTACATACATCTTGTGGTTTGTTAAAGGAATCGCCTCCTGTTATTGATCCGCAAGTTCCGAATGCTGAAGAAACTTTTGCAACTACCGATTCACCGAAATGTCGATTTAAACTCGTAGACAACGTGGTGCATTATGATGTTTATGATTATCCAAGCTGGCCTGAAAACCCAGACATGCAAGATTCAAAAGGTGGTTTTACAATTGATCCTGCGCTTATATTTTCGACCTACTCTGGTTCACGAGGCGACAACTTTGGTTTTACAGCAACATACGATTCTAAGAGTAATTTGTATGCCGGTGGTATCACCGATGGGAATCAAGGAAATTACCCTGTGACTACTGGTGCAATACAAAAAGACTACGGAGGTGGCGGTGCTGGTGTTCCAGCTACTGGATTACCCTGCGATATAACCATAAGCAAATACGATTCAGCAGGAACGAGTTTATTGTGGGCTACATATATTGGCGGTTTTAACAATGAATACCCACACAGTTTGGTCGTTAATCAAGATGATGATTTGTATATTTTCGGAACTACATTTTCTGAAGACTTCCCAACAACGCTAGAAGGCTATGACACTACCTATAACGGTTCGGGGGATATAATCGTAAGTAAAATATCAGAAGACGGTACAATGTTGCTGGGTTCAACGTTTATTGGAGGAAGCGACGCTGATGGGTTGAATTCTAACAGTTCATTACGTCACAATTATGCGGATGATTTTCGGGGAGACATTATTCCTGATGAGAGTCAAGATATTTTTATTGCCAGCTGTACAAAATCAACAGACTTTCCCTTGGTTGATGCAATTGATACTTCAATCAAGTTTCAGGAAGGATGTTTGCTACAATTGAACACAAACCTTACAGACTTAAAATGGTCTACGTTTTTAGGCGGTAGCGCACAGGATGCATTGTTTAGTGTTAAGGTTGACCTTGACAGTATGGTTTTTGTAGGAGGAGGAACTTCTAGCAATGATTTAAAAACGACCAGCAACGTAATTTATCCAGATTACCTTGGCAAGGTCGATGGTTATGTTGCAGCTCTAGATAGAAAAAACCATTCCCTCAAACACATGAGTTATTGGGGCACTGGTCAATATGACCAAGTATATTTTATTGACCTAAATGATGATGGAGAAGTGTTTGTGACTGGGCAAACAAACGGAAACATAGCACCATCATCAGCAACAATTTATGGCGAGCCTAACAAAGGGCAGTTTATCGCGAAACTTGATACCAGTTTTACCACAATTAAATGGCAAACTTCGTTTGGTGTCCGAGACAATCAAATCGACATTTCTCCAAGTGCGTTTTTGGTCGACAATTGTGAGCATATTTATGTGAGTGGTTGGGGAAGCGATGTTGATCCAAGTTTAAATCCTGGCTCCACGCTTAATTTGGAAACATCCAGTAACGCGGTTCAACCCGACACAGATGGGAACGACTTTTACCTGTTGGTTTTGGATAAGGATGCAGAAGGCTTGTTGTATGCCACGTATTTTGGCGGAGATACCACAGACGATCATGTGGATGGAGGGACCAGTCGCTTTGACAAAAAGGGAGTTGTATACCAATCCGTGTGTTCCAGTTGTCCTGACCAAGGAAATCCAGGCCATCAAGATTTTCCGGTAACCCCAAATGCTGCGTTTACCAAAAACTTGAGTCCAAGGTGTAGCAACGCAAGCTTTAAAATTGATTTACAAATCAAAACCGATGTGGACGCTTATTTCGTTCCAAACCCAATAATTGGTTGCCAGCCGTTAATTGTGAATTTCGACAATCGCAGTGACATTGCACAAAAGTTTTACTGGGATTTTGGAGATGGAACCGAGGATTCGACAACGCTCAATCCAACACACACATATACAGAACCAGGTATTTACGAGATCACTTTAACTGTTATCGACTCAAATACTTGTAACATATCCGATAACTTTAGAAGAACGGTTGAGGTTTTAGGTCAATCCACAGCTGATTTCAAATTTGTACTGGATCCGTGTACATTTGAGGCGGAATTCGAATTGATCGGCGAAGCTTTTGATATTGAATGGAAATTGAGTGATGGCAGTGTTGAAACAAAGGAAAAGTTTAAAAGAAAATTTGAGCCTGGTACGATAAACTCGGTCACTTTATTGGTTAACAAAGGTACTTTGTGTGCAGATTCAATAACCAAAGAAGTGTCAACTGCAAATGCAGCTCAGAGAGATGTTTTTGTACCCAACATCTTTACGCCGAATGGCGATCCAAACAACGATACATACTGCATTGATGGTTTTTTAGATGGCTGTGATGCATTTGATTTATGGATTTACAACCGTTGGGGTGAGTTGGTTTTTAGAACCGACGATATGAATGAATGCTGGGACGGAACAGTGAGCAAATCAACGAAATTGCATCCAGCTGGAACGTATTTCTACATCCTTAAAGTGACGGAAGGCAAATTCAGCGACGACCAAAGTACACCTTTACAGACGTATAAAACGTCTGGTACTATAACACTAATCCGTGATTAGGGTTTAGAGTTGTTTTATCAGTTTATGTACCTTAATTCGTTGGCCATCTCGAAGAACAGCGACAAAGTAAACTCCAGCAGCCAAGTGTTTTAAATCAATTCGTTCATGAGAATTCTTCAAATGGTTATCGACATAAACAATGTTTCCTTCCAAATCAAAAATCTCTAAACCGTAGGTATTTGAAGACCAAGGATTAACGGCTATTTCAATTTGATGCACAAACGGGTTTGGCCCCAATATAATGTCAGGGCGAACTGCACTTGACTCAAGGCAAATTGTTTTAGACATATCAAATTGTCCGTCGAAATCAATCTGTTTGAGTTGGTAACATAACGTGTTCGAATTCCTGATTAACGTTCCATTGTCTATGTACTTGTAATCGTTTCTATTTACACTGTTGCCTCCACCTCGAACTACACCGATACTTTCAAATGGCCCGCTATTCGTTGATCGCAGTATTTCAAATTTGTCGTTGTTAATTTCTGATGCCGTAGACCAACTTAATGTAACTATCGTAGGTGATCTCATACCATCGAAATTGAGCCAAGAAACGGGTAACGGGCCTCCGCCACCGCCGGCACCACCCCCTCCACCAACGCCTGAGAATCCATTGGCAAACGTGCCAATAATGCATAAGTCATCACCGTTAAAAAGGGAATCTGTTGTTGTAGCAGAAGGCACTGTACCTTGCGCAACCGTGCTACTGCCAACTGCATTTGTTGTTTTAAACAACTGAACATCTTTGCCAAACTCCCCCGTTGCAGTTTTCCACCCAGAATATTCAGCATTGGTATAATACATTGCTATTTTTACGGAAGCTGAAGTATTGTTTGTTGTTGGTGTGATTTTAATAGTTTTTGCGAAGATTTTATTCTTAGCTTGTGTATTGGTATC
>JBLING010000165.1:0-6365 GCA_047639155.1 bacterium | reverse complement strand
ATGTCTCAGGTAAATTACATGTCACAAGAAGGATTCGATAACCTTAAGGCGCAAATAGAACAACTTAAAAAGGTTGAGCGACCAAACTTATCCAAGCAAATAGGGGAGGCCCGAGATAAAGGAGATTTATCTGAAAACGCAGAATATGACGCTGCAAAAGAAGCGCAAGGCTTGCTTGAGATGAAAATTTCGAAATTGGAAGAGTCTCTCGGAAACTCAAGAGTTATTGATCCGAGCACATTGGACACCTCCAAAGTTGGTATCTTAAGTAAGGTGCGTGTGTTAAACAAAAAGGTGAACAAAGAGGTTACGTATACCATCGTTGCCGAGAAAGAAGCAGATTTGAAAAAAGCTAAGATTTCTATACAGTCCCCGATTGGTAAGGGCTTGGTAGGCAAAAAAGTTGGCGAAGTTGCGGAAGTAGTTGTGCCAGCAGGTATCATTCCATTCGAGATACTTGAAATTAGTGTGTAATGGCAAGCATCTTTACTAAAATAGTTAATGGGGATATACCGTGTTATAAAATTGCAGAGACCAACGACTTCTTGGCTTTCCTAGATGTCTTCCCATTACGACGGGGGCATACCTTGGTAATTCCAAAGAAAGAGGTCGATTATATATTTGACCTTGATGATGAAACGTTTGCAGCCCTTCATATCTTCTCTAAAATCGTTTCAAACGCTGTTAGACAAGCAATTTCATGTAAACGTATTGGGATAGCTGTAATCGGTTTAGAAGTGCCCCATACACACATTCACTTGGTGCCTATTGATTCTGTTTCAGACATCGACTTTAGTCAACCTAAATTAAAAATTGATGAAAAGGAGATGACTGAGATTGCGGCAAAGATTCGAAAATATTTATAGTTTTATTTAATCCGATCTGGATTATCTGATATAAAAGAGCCCCAACTTCCATAATTTTTTGTCGACTTACCCGGTGTAATATTGCCTTGAAAGAAATGGCAAACAGCAGCGGCCATGCCATCCGTAGCATCTAGATTCTTTGGTATTTCATCAAATTTTAATAACAACTTGAGAATCCCAGCAACTTGTTCTTTACTTGAATTTCCGCTGCCAGTGATGCTTTGCTTGATGCGCTTTGGTGCGTATTCAAAAATGGGTAAGTCGCGATATAATCCTGCCGCCATTGCAACACCTTGTGCACGGCCAAGTTTAAGCATACTTTGAACATTTTTTCCGTAGAAAGGTGCTTCTAGTGCCATTTCATCTGGGTGATATCCGTCAACCAATGCCAATGTGCGTTCAAATATTTTTTTTAGCTTTAAAGCATGTGAATCCACTTTGCCTAAAGTGATCACTCCCATACTAATTAAATGGATGTTTTTTTTCTTACAACCCAAAACACCGTATCCCATTATATTTGTTCCAGGATCAATTCCTAGAATAATGCGATCAAAATCAGTGTCAAGCAAACGAGTTGTCATAAGTCAAAAGTAGGTTCAATAATTGAATATCCATAAGAAACAAATAAGCCGATTGCGCATCTTAAAATGGGTCATTACCGTTGTGGCACTCTCCTTTCTGTATTATGAAATTTTCGTTCACCACAATGCCTTTGCCTTGTTTAAGGAATATCAAACAACAATACGAACGGTTTATCCTAGTTTAATAATAGTCGCCCTATTGATGCCAATAAACTGGTTACTCGAATCTTTAAAGTGGCGGGGATTACTTACAAAGACAAGTGATATTTCTGTTGGCCAATCCATACGAGGTGTTCTGATGGGAGTAACGTTGGGTTTGTTTACCCCGAATGGAGTTGGTGAGTTCGCAGGACGAATGTGGGTCGTACAAAAGCGATTTCGACAACAAGCAGTGTCAAGCAGTATTGTTGGTAGCATGGCACAACTTTGTATCACGATTACTGTTGGTGGGGCACTTATTGTGTTTTATGCAAGTCAGTTTGTCGCGAAAGAATGGATTGTAGCCGCAAGAATATTGGCAGTTTTGACAGTTGTTATTGGGCTAATATCATATTACAAAATGCCTGAAATTGCAAATAAATTTGTATCGCGGTTTAAATTCTTTAATCGGTTCGAGAAGTTCAAAGAGTCAATTACTTCCTTTACTAAAAAAGCTTTAACAAAAGCATATGTCTTTTCGTTCTTACGTTATATTGTCTTCTGCACACAACTCGCAATATTACTGTTCGCAATTGGCGGAATGACACCGGCACAACTCCCCATGTTACTGGGTTTAATACCCGTTTACTATTATATCCAAACGATTATACCTACAGTTGCGCTCAGTGAAATTGGTGTTCGGGGATTGATATTACTATTTCTGTTTTCCGGGTTTCTTGTTGAGTCAGAGGTGATTTTGATTTCGTTTTTAATTTGGATAATTAACTTAATAATCCCTGGATTGATTGGCATGTATTTTCTCATTAGAACCCGATTTTTAGGAAAATGATAGCTGGAGCCTTCCTTTTGATTTTTCTTGTTTTGTATGTAGTGGCCATACGTGTAATAACGCGCGCTTGGCTAAACATTCCTGTAATGCCACAAACTGACAACCAAAGACCGGTGTCGGTCTTGGTCGTTTATCGAAACGAAGAGTCTAGCCTTCCCGATTTACTACAATCACTACAAAAGCAAAAGGTTAGTCCAAATAATTTCGAGTTCATCTTTGTGAATGACCACTCTTCAGACAATTCTGTAAAATGCATTGAGGACTGGATTCCACAATGTTCGTTTGAGGCAAAGAACATACATCTGATAGACGAGGAATACGGAAAAAAAACGGGTATTGAAAAGGGTGTTGAAGCCGCACGGTATGATTTGATTTTAATGTGCGACGCAGATTGTATAATGGGACCATTATGGGTAGAGTCTATGACGAATCACGGGTCATCCGATTTTGTGAGTGGTCCTGTGGCTTTTAAATCAAAAAGAAGCGTATGGAATGCATTTTTGCAATTGGATTTTATGAGTTTGATTGTTTTAGGAGCTGCACTTATTCAACGCAAGACGCCTGTACTTGCCAATGGTGCAAACATGATGTTTAGTAAAAGTATCTTCATTGAAATCGAAGGATATACCAGTAATAAGAAACTGGCGAGTGGTGATGACATATTTTTATTGGATGAAATAGCACAAAGGTCAAATCGGATTTCGTTTGTCAAAAATCAAGAAGCAATAGTGCGAACAAACGCACCTGAAAACTTGAAGGAGTTTGTACATCAAAGAATTCGCTGGGCTAAAAAAACGAAGCACTCAACTCGTACCATCCAAAATGGAATTATACAAGTATTGACTGTCTTTTATTTGGCGTACATCATAGCCATCCCATTGGCATACATGCTTAAGTCGACCTTCAGTTGGTTTGTAATTTTATTCGTTGTTATTGCAAAGACGTGCACGGATGCATGGTTTTTTAGCAAGGTCGTCCCTTTTTTTAATAGAAAACCACTTTTACAATACCTCGTATTTATTCAGTTACTGCATCCAATCTATATAGCTACTATTGCAGTATTCGGTGTATTTCGATCATATACTTGGAAAGAGAGAGTAATTAAAAATGGATAATTTGACTATTTCGGTACTGGAGTTATTACTATTTCCAGAAAATTTTAACAATGTGGTCGCAGAATGCCGAATAAGTGATTCGCGTCATATCGTTGGAGATGTATTGAAAACATTGCTGCACGACGGTCTTGTGTCGCCTTTAAAACTTGATGACAAAGGGAATTTTGTTAGAAGTATTGGGTATGATTCAGATAATATGCAAGCGTTTCACTATCAGCTAACTTCTAAAGGAATCGATGCGTTAAACGCCCATCACAAGATACACGAGTCCAATCAATAACCCGACCCAAAGTGTAATCATCCCTAATATAAAAAAGGTGAATGGCAAAGCAAAGGACCCAGTCGCAGCTGTCATTAGTGCCAAGGCAAAAGACACACCTGATACGATCATAGAAATATTAAATGCCTTTTTGAGTTGATCTCGATTTTTAGGTTGTCCAACTTTATATCTATTCGGACGTAAACGGTTTTGATTCGTGTTTTCAATGAATTTCGAGATAAAGTATCCTAACACCAATACGCCAAGTCCCAATAATAGCCCAACAAAAACAAAGTTGTGAAGTGGAGCAATTAAAAGCGCAGCGTTAATTCCAGTCGCAATGGTGAATAAGGCCCCAGAGCCACTTATTAAATTTTGGTCAACTTGATAATTTGACGTCGAGTCATTTGGGGGCAGGGTGTTTAACTTTTTAACGCGTTTTGGTTTATCTGTGGTGGCTTTTGTTTCTTGCCTCTCGGTACTATCACAGACGTCGGTATTTGCTGAAAGTAGATGTGCCTCATCTTGCTGTAGTCTTGTGTTAACGTAATGGCCGGTACTATATGTGTTCGTTTTTTTCTGAAAATGAACGCGGGGTATTTTGGAATATCGTTGCGCACAACTCGCAATTAGCAAGCTGCACAATAAAATTAAAAGTATTTTAATGTGGGTTCTTAGGATCATGTTTCAAGGTATTGACAACTTTAAAACCCAATCTCTTTCCAGTTGCTATGCCAGATGGATTGTTAAAATAATTTTTCTCTTGAACTGTAATTTGATTAAGTGCATCCGTAGGGGGAACGAATAAGTCAAAATCCAAACAGTACAACATACATTGCTCAATAATATTGTGTCTGTGTTTTTTGTCCAACTTGTATTTCCCTAACTCTTTGTACAAGAAACCAAGCTGACGTCTTCCCTCAACATAAAAATCATTTTCACTATTCACAAAAACACGGGCCAAGAGGTAACCTTCGTCACTTTGGCGATTGTACTTAATGGAATCGCTTAAGAAATTGTATATCTGAATCATTCCGAAATAACCGCGATCAGAATGTTCTTTTATATAAGCAGACTTGTTAATTATGTGTTTTGGTGGGAAAACAAAAACATTCGTATGTAGTAGGAATACAATCGTGTCGCCAGAAAATTTTAAATGAAATTCAAAATCACCATACTTGTTCAAGCGTATCTCAACTGAAGGAGATTTGTCTAAAACTTTTGGTGCCAAGGTATTAACCACGTTCAATGCGCAATCTCGAAATGCGTTAAACACTGTAATGGAATGGCTATAAACGTATTGTTTTAAGTTCGCTTTATGGTTTAATCCATTAAGAATCTGATCAATTTTGTCTGACATCCAATTACAAGGTAAAGATGAATTTTTTAGAATGTTTCACAAACAAAGTTATCCAAAAAAAGTATTCATACTAAACGTAAGTTAATTACTCAGAAGCTGCGGAATTGATATACGATTGCAATTAAATGACAATTGTGTAAATGCATGATGGTCAGATTTTTAAAGGAGCTATGGGCGTGAATTTGCAGGCTAAAAAGAATTATTGATTTTGCCTAATATTAATGTTTTAAATAGAGTAATTTCGTCCTACCTAAAATCAGCATATTCTCAATGTCAAAAACAGCCCGTTTATCATTCGAAGGACAAGAAGTAGAATTGCCAATAATTCAAGGTTCAGAAAATGAAATTGGTATCGATATTTCAAAATTACGTGGTGTTACAGGAGCGGTTACCGTAGACGTCGGTTTCAAAAATACTGGTAGTACAACAAGTGATATCACATACTTGGATGGTGAAAAAGGAATTCTTAGACATAGAGGATATTCAATAGAACATTTAGCAAAAAACGCAACTTTTTTAGAAGTAGCTTATCTGTTGATTAATGGCGAATTGCCAACGAAAGCAGAATACGAAGATTGGGACGATCAAATCAGACATCATACCTTGGTGAACGAGGATATGGAAAACATCTTCAAAGCTTGGCCAACGGGTTCACACCCAATGGGGCAGCTTACAGCAATGATTTCGTCTCTGTCTTCTTTTTATCCGGACTCATTAGATCCGAATCGGTCAGATGCTGAAACACACCGCACAATTCGTAGGTTAATCGCTAAGATGCCAACGATAGTGGCAATGTTGCATAAAAAGGCAGTTGGTCATCCAATTATATACCCTCAAAACAAATTGGACTATACCTCAAATTTCTTGAACATGACGTTCAAAAACATTACCGAGGAGTACGAAATAGATCCAGTATTTGTTGAAGCAATGAATAAGTTGCTGATCTTACATGCAGATCACGAGCAAAACTGTTCGGCTGCAACCGTAAGAATTGTTGGTTCATCACATTCAAATTTATATGCCTGTATTTCAGCAGGGATTGCAGCTTTATGGGGCCCACTTCATGGTGGAGCAAACCAAAAGGTTATTGAAATGCTTGAAGCCATTATGAACGATGGCGGAGATGCCCAACGGTATATTGAGAAAGCAAAAGATAAAGATGATCCATTCCGTTTGATGGGTTTTGGTCACAGAGT